>JAPLSS010000240.1 GCA_026398515.1 Candidatus Sumerlaeota bacterium
GGCGCCAACCGTGCGACCCCGTCAGGGTCGAGAGAATGGGGAGCGCCGTTTCCGTGGGTTTCACCCACGGCTATTCATGTTTCTCCCCTGCGGGGAGACGACGGATCCGTGGAGCGATGTCTCTTGTGTCGCGCCGCCTCGCCGGTCGGGGAAGCGGCTGCGAATGCTGCGTTATTTACGACGCCATGCACGGGTCCTATACGTCCTAGGAGGCCGCGCTCCGATCCAGGCCCACTTCCCCTTTGTCTTTATCCTTGTCTCTGGCTACGGTGCGTCCAACGAAGGACAGAAACCCGGTGAAGATGAGGATGCGCGATGCCTCTCTTGCCCCGCCCGATCGCGTTTCGGCCGGCCCTGTGTCTCGCGAGCCTCTGGTTTGCGTGGAATCTCTGCGCCGCGGGCTCGGCCGCGGCGGCGCGGGTGGTTGTCTATTCGCCGCATGGGCCGGAGATTCTCGCGGAGATGAAGGCGCGGTTCGAAGCCGCCTACCCCGACACGCGCGTCGAGGTCCAGTACCTTTCGCAGACCGACATCCTCGCCAAGCTGCGCGCCGAACGGAACAACCCGTATTGCGACGTGTGGTGGGGCGGGACCACGCAGTTCTTCGACCAGGGCGCCGCCGAGGGGCTGTTGCAGCCGTATAAGCCGACGTGGGCCGCGGCGGTCGGCCCCGAATTCCGCCATCCCAACGACTACTGGTACGGGCAATTCATCCAGGTCCCCTGTTTCCTATTCAACGAGAAGCTGATGTCGGCCAAAGACGCGCCGCGCGATTGGGACGATCTGCTGGACCCAAAATGGAAAGGCCGCATCGTGATCCGCGAGCCGCTGGCCTCGGGCACCATGAAGACCATCTTTTCGGCCATGATTCTGCGCCAGATTCAGGCCGGCAAGACCGAGGCGGACGGCTTTCAGTGGCTGAAGCGGCTGGACGAACAGACGGCGGCGTACGTGCCCAGCCCCGAGGCCTTGTTCGAGAAGATCGGCAAGTCGCCGGCCGGATACGTGTCGCTGTGGAACGTGACCGACGCGCTGTTCCAGAAGAACCGCAACCACTACCCGTTCGGCTTTGTCGTGCCCGCCGGCCCCGCGCCGGTCAGCGTCGACGCGTTGGCGATTGCCGCGGCCAGCGCGAACGTCGAAGGCGCGCGGCGGTTCTACGAGTTTTGCTCCAACGTGGAGAACTCGAAGTGGCTGGCCGAGGTCCATTACCGCTTCAACGCGCGCGCGGACCTGCCGCCCGACACGATCCCGGAATGGCGCAAAGGCGTTTCGTTCACGCCGATGCAGGTCGATTGGGCCGACTTCAACGCGAAGGTCGGGCCGTGGATGGAACGGTGGCAGAAGGAGATTCGGGATAGGACGAAGTGAGGAATGCGGAGTGCGGAGTGCGGAATGCGGAATGAAGAATAGCGAGTGAATGGGCTCGTCCGATCATCATTCGGCGCTCGTCATTCCGCATTCCACATTCCGCATTTGGCTATCGGCTATCGGCTATGGGGATCAGGACATGCGTTCGGTTCGCTTGGACAACGTCAGCAAGCGCTTCGGCGACGTCGTCGCGCTGGAGGGGGTGAGCCTGGCCATCGAGCGCGGCGAATTCTTCTCGCTGCTGGGCGGGTCGGGATGCGGGAAGACGACGACCCTGCGGCTGGTGGCCGGGTTCGAGGCGCCGAGCGCCGGCGAAATCTTCTTCGACGACCGCCCCATGAGCGCGGTCCCGGCCAACCGGCGCAACACGGCGATGGTCTTTCAGAACTATGCGCTCTTTCCGCATCTCCACGTCTTCGGGAACGTGGCGTTCGGCCTAAAGGCGCGCGGCGTTCCCGCGAAGGAAATCGCCGGACGGGTGCGCGAGGCGTTGGCGCTGGTCGATCTGGAGGGGTTCGAAACGCGCGACGTCCATGAACTGAGCGGCGGGCAGCAGCAGCGCGTGGCGGTGGCGCGGGCGGCGGTCGTGCGCCCGGACATCCTGCTGCTGGACGAGCCGCTGTCGAACCTCGACGCCCGCTTGCGGAAGTCCACGCGCGCCGGGCTGCTGCGCGTTCAGCGTTCGCTCGGCGCCACGACGATCTACGTGACGCACGACCAGGACGAGGCGCTCGCGCTCTCCGACCGCATCGCGGTGATGCGCGATGGGCGGATCGAGCAAGTCGGAACGCCGCGCGAATTGTATGAGAATCCGGGCACGCCGTTCGTCGCGCGCTTCATCGGCGAGACGAATCTGTTGCGCGGGCGATGGCGAGAGAAGGAGGGAACGTGGACGGTGGACCTGCGGGGGGCCGCGGGGATCGACGCCACGCCGGCGATGCTCGATCGCTTCGCGAGGAGCGCCGGCAAGCCCCAACCGGGCGGCGACGTCCTGGTCGGGATCAAACCCGAAGGTTTTCGTTTGGCCGCCCTCGGCGAAGAGGCCGCATGGGAACTGGTCGTCGAGTCCTGCGAGTATCGCGGGACCGCCACCGCCGTCCACGGGCGGTTGGCCGCCGGCTCCTGTGTCGCGAGTTTGCCCAGCGGCCAACTGCCGGCCCAGCTTCCCCGAACCTTGCGCGTCGCGCTCAACGCCGCAGCAACGAACGTTTCTCTCTTCCCGCCGCCGGATTCGCAATACGCGGAAAGTCCTCGCCAAGCGCCGGCGGGGGAAATCGCGCTCGATAGAAGAACGGATTGAGGAGAACGCATGGCGCGCGAGCCTCAGCGCCGCCGGAAAGCCGGCCTCCGCCCCCGCCCGCTCCCGGCGCCGAATCATGAGGGCGCGCTTGCGCTCTCCATCCTCTGGCCTCTATGATTCCGCCATAACGGATGAAGGAGTCCCAAGGCATGATCAAGATCGTTCTGATTGCCGGGCTGACCGCATGTTTCCTCGTCTACTTCGCCAAAGTGCGGACCATGTTGAGCGACCGGCTGGTCGGCCTGGCCCTCTTCATCGCCGGCCTGCTGTTCGTCTTGTTTCCGAACCTGACGTATTGCCTGGCGGGGTGGCTCGGCGTGGGCCGCGGCGCCGATGTCGTTTTCTACTTCGCCATCGTGGCGTTTCTGTTCTTCATCATCCTGATCCGGGCGCACTTGTTGGAGCAGGAACGGCAGATCACCGAACTGACGCGCGCCATTGCGATGCTGACGGCGCGGGAGGGCGGCGAGCCGCCGGCCGACGAATCCTGACGCCTTCTCCGGCCCTCCCCGTCGTGTCCGCGCCGCCGGCGCGACGGGACAGAACGGCCTTGCCCTATTGGGAACAGAGCGGATTCACAGCCCCAGCATCTCCCACCACGGCGCCCTGCGCCGCGTCTTGAGGGTCAGGCCGGAGATGGTGAAGTCATTGCCCAGCGAGGGCGGGCGGATTCGCACCCGGAAGAAAAACGCGTTGATGGGAATATCCACGACGCCGCCGATGTGACGTTTCTTCCCGGCTTCGGGGTAGAGCGCGATCGTCGTCGCGCCCCAGCCTTCCCGGAAGTAGTTGCCCCATTCAATGGCGATGGCTCCTTCGCTCCCGATGTTCCAATGCAGATCGCGGTCGCCTTCCGTGAACAAGTCGAAATCCACCATCATCGCGTTGTGCTTGGGATTCGGCAGAAGGACCCACGGAGAAACCCATTCGGTTTTTTCCGCGCCAAAGGCCGATTGATTGGGGAAGCGAAAGAGCCGTTCTTCCGGGATAGCCAGGAAGGGGGCCTTCGCGGGGATGCCCAGCGCCCAGACGCGAAAGATGGAAGGCGAAGACAGATTCGGCGCCCCCCGCTGAACAGACCAGGCGCCGATCGATCCCGCCACAACCAAGGCGATCACGCCCCACACGCTTGCGCGCCCCATGGCCAGGCGCCGCGGATTCGAGCGCATCCAGACGGCGGCCCCCGAGGCGGCGCGCGACAAACCGGCCGCGGCCAGCGCGATCAGAAACATGTCGGCCGGCATGCGGTAGCGGCCGTTGCACTGCGACAGGGAGTAGAACGCATGGTGCAACAGCATTGCCGCCGCCAGGAACCTGGCCTCCGGACGCCGGATCGTCAGGGCCAGAAGGCTGAGAGCGACCACAAACTCCCACATGAAGTCGAAGCGCGGCAAATCCACCGACTCGAACACATTGTGGAGGGCAATGGCGGGCCAGGGGCCGAACCCCTTGAAGATCGTGTGAAATCGACTGACGAAGAGGTCCAATTTCCGGGCGGTCGCGCCGAACGCCGCCAGCATTCGGAGCGACTCCTCCGAGTTGAACGCAAACGTGTCGGGATAGCCGTATTCATCCCGGAGCCGTTTGGTCCAGGCTTGCAAGTCCGCCATCTGGACCGCCTCTCCGCCGCGGTTCCAGGGGGTGTAGTAGGACTGCGCGCCGTATTTCTCATACGCCATGGTCAGGTACGGCTGTCCGCTGGCGGCATAGTTGCGCCCGACCACCGCGATCAGCAACAGGCAGAAGATTGCATATGCCTTGGTTAAAGCAATGAACCGGGCGCGCTCCTCTCTTGCCAACGCCCCCCGAACCCAGTAGGGGACTGTCGCCACCATGAGAATCCAACTGGCGGGACGGATCAGGCCGGCGTAGAACCCCGCAAAAGCCGCGCCCGCCAAGATGCCCCAGCCGCCCTTTCCCCGAAACAGAATCAGCATGACCAGCCACGCGGCCAGGGCCAACCAGAACATGGCGAAGAGGTCGGTCATGAAGAGAGGGACGAAACGTTGGTAGGGGTCGTGCAGGAGGACGATCAGTCCCCCAAGCAGAAGGCTCCATGGCTGTCCGGTCGTGAGGAGCGTAAAAGCGCCCGTCAAAATCGCCACGGCTACGAAGCAAGAAAGGTTGATCAGCCTAAACGGAGTCAGATTGTCATTCCCGAATACCCCTGTAATAATCCCTGAGTAGATGGCATAGCCGATGGGGTGGTTGTAAAGGTTGCCCTTGAGCCAGCCCTGCTCCCTCAGCGCGATGCCATCTTCGCGGTAGCTCCACATGTCCGAAAACGGCACGATGTGAAGATTGCGCTGCAGCCATCCCCCCCACCAGAACCCCAGGACCAGCAGCGCCGCCACGCAGAACCCGACGGTCCGGCCCGGGCGGTCGAACCCCCTGAAGAACCGCCGGGGAGGGGAAGCGGGAGGCGCCGGCTGCGTTTCGTCGTCGTTCATTTTCAATCTCTTTCAGAGCGGCCGCGACGCGCCCGGCGGGGCCATTCGGATGCGGACCAATTGCGGGTAGCGAAACACCGCCGTCCCATGCCGGAAATCCGGAATGCGCGGGAATCGAATCTGGATTCGGCTGCGCTCCGGCGCGTCGCCGGGAACCGCGAATGTCCCTTCCGTGCGGATCCACCCGTCGGGGAGCGCGTAGGAGGGCCCGCCGATCATGGCCAGCGTCGTGGGAGGCGACGAGGAGACAAGAATCGCCTCCGCCGCGACATAGCCCAGAAAGCCGTCCTCCATGCGCCACTCAAAAGCCGCTCGGAACTTCTCGTTGGGTCCCGCCTCAAACGTCTTGGTCAGATGGTAGAAATTGCCCTCGCCCGCGGCCGGCCCGCGGGAGATGGCCAGGCAGCTCGCGCCCGACAGGGGGTCGCGGCGAAACGTCATGGCGCAATCGGGGCTTCCCTGGCCCTGGTTCATGCATTCTTGGAGCGCTTCAGGACTCGAGAAGGCGGATATGGAGATGAGAATGTCCGAGGGATCGACGGTCTCGGGAAGTCGCGTATGCTCGTGCAGCAGGCCGGAGTTCGTTGTCTGGGTGTCTCGATACTCCGCTTCTCCCGCGCAGCCCAGGAAAGACAACGCCATCCACGCGCCAAGCGCCCTCCGAAGGACCGAGAGCGGCCGTGAAATGTTCAATCTGGATCGAAGGGCGAGCATCCTATGGCCTCGCATCGGGCGCCAACGAGCAGCGCTCTCGGCTCTTGGCGGCTCCGCGGACGACCCAGGGTTCGCCCCATCAACTTCTCCTTTGCTTTTGCCGCGTTCTGGATGATCATTTTCCCGCTGTGCGGTTTCATTCGTTCCGTGGCCCTGCGTGATTCATGAAGTGAGGATGGTTCCATGCTGCTCGGTTCTTTTCCGCGGTTTCGCACCTATTCCCGCGTGGGCACGTATGGCCGGGTGGCCGGCGAGGCGCTTCTGCTGCGGACCGCCAGCGGAGACGACTTGCAGCGGTTCGAGGAGGCGGTGAAGGCGCGGACCGGCGCCCGGTTCGCGCTGTGCATGCCGCAAGCCCGCGTCGGGATTTACCTGGCCATCAAGGCCCTCATCCAGCCGGGGCGGAAGGTCATCCTTTCGCCGTATACCATCTATGACGTCGTCAACATGGTGATCTGCGCCGGCGGCGTCCCCCTCTTCGCCGACGTGGATCGCGAGACGTGCAACGTGGACCCCCGGGCGGTCCTGGATCTCCTCGATGGCCAAACCGGAGCGGTGTTTGTCACCCATTTGCACGGCCTGGCGATGGATTTGGAGGAACTGGCCGCCGCCTGCCGGGCGCGCAACGTCCCTCTCATCGAAGACGCCGCCCAGGCGTTCGGCGCTCGCGTGCGCGGGCGATGGGCGGGGACGATCGGCGACGCCGGCATTTACAGTTTCGGCCTCTACAAGAATATCAACGCCTTTTACGGGGGCATGGTGGTCACGCCGCGGCAGGATCTTCGCGATCGGCTGGCCCGCGAGATGGCCCAGGCGCCCATCCAACCCCTGTGGCCGCTGCTGAGAAAGGTCGGCTATGGCCTGTTCACCGAAGCGCTGACCTGGCCGCCGGTCTTCCGCACGACCGCGTTCCACGTGTTCCGCCAGGCGTATCTGCACGACATCGAGTGGCTGAACCGGCGGGTGCGCGAGGAGAACAACCCGCAGGCCAAGCAGCAACTGCCGGCCTACTACCTGCGCCGCATGCGGCCGGTTCAGGCCCGGCTGGCCCTTCAGGGTCTGGACCGCGTCGAGCCGGATTTTCAGACGCGCCTGGGCTTCGCCCGCCTCTATCACCAGGGCCTCAGCGACATCGGCGACCTGATCCTGCCCCCGTTCCGCGAGGATGGGTCGCACGTCTACATTCAATATCCGGCGCAGTGCGCGGATCGCAAGGCGCTGGTCAAGCACATGATGCGCCGGGGCTGCGACGTGGCCGTCCAGCACATGCGCAACTGCGCCGACCTGGATTGTTTCGCGGCCTATCGGCGCGAATGCCCCAACGCGCGGGACACGGCCCGGCAGGTGTTCATTCTGCCCACCTACGCCAAGTACCGCCAACGGGACGTGGAACGGAACATCGACGCCATCCGGTCGTTCTTCAAGCGATGAAGACCGGGGCGTGTTGCGTGGCGCAGGCTTTCCAGCCTGTGATGGGAGGAATCCGAAGTGGGCGCCGTTCACAGGCCAGAAAGCCTGCGCCACTCAACCGCCCGATGGATGCATTCTGGGGGAGAGGTTCGGAGTGCGACCGTCAGGTCGTAGTGGTTTCCCCGAATCCAGCCGCTTAATACGACATTAAGGTCGCACTCCGAACCTTGTTTTCCGGAAGAGGCCGCCATGGGGTTCTTAAGTCCACAAGAATGCGCGGAGTTGGCGTCGCTGCACGGGCGGTGCTTGCCCGATTCGCAAGTGTCGCGTCTGGGACCGGCCTATGCGCGGGCGTTTTACCGCTACGTCAGCCGGTCGCCCCACGAATTCGTCGGCGTTTGTCGCGAGGAGGGCCGCGTCGCGGGTGGATGCGTTCTCAGTCTCGAACCGGAAACGCTCGTCCGCCGCCTGGCATGGCATACGCCGTTGCTTCCGTGGGCGCTGCTGAGGGCCTCGCCCCTCGAGGAGATCAGAAATTGGCTGAACCGGCGCCCCCGCGGCCAGGGGTCCCGCGATGACGCCTTTCCCGCCGGCACGCCGGAACTGTTGCTGATTTACACCGATCCCCCGTTGCGCGGCCGCGGGCTCGGCGCCGCGCTGCTGGCTCGGTGCGAGAAATTCGCCGCCGCTCACGGGCGCCGCCGCTATGGGGCGCGGACCGAGGACAGCCCGGACAACGCCGCCCTGCGCTTCTACGCGAAACACGGCTTCGCGCCCTGCGGCAAATCCTTCCGCCACGGACACGCCTTTCAGTTGTTCATCAAAGACGTGCCGGCGTCGATCCACGGCGCCGCGCCTTCGGCATAGACGGGAGCAGGCGAATCTCGGATGAAAGACAAGAGGAATGGACGAGTCCGGCGGAAACATGGTTGGCGGAATCACAACAGCAATCCGGAGTCGTGTATGATTTGGCGATTTGGCCATTCAAAATGCCGCGCTGTCGCTTTGCATTTGGCGCTTCGACCATGCTTTTCTGATGCGGCTTTTCATTAACCCCTCGTTTCAACGAGGGGCCGGGGGACGCAAAGACTCCCAGGAACCGTTTCAACGGTTTCCTCGGGCCTGTTGAATGGGGAGGCCAGGAACAACTGCTTTCCTGCCGAGCGATCCTGGAGTCTAAGGAAAACCGTTAAAACGGTTTCATCAGAGACTCGCATGTGGGTCCCCTCGTTGAAACGAGGGGTTGATGAAATGACCTATCAGGTTTTCATGGTTAGAGTGTTGGGCGCCTTGAGAAAGATGTCCACTGCCCCCGCCACACCCGAACGCGCCTTCGTTCCCGACGCGCAACGCATCTACAATGCCCTGTTCGCCGGGGCCATCCCGCCGCTGTTGCGCGGCCGGTTCGAACGGGCGTGGCCGATCCTGGAGCGGAACTACACCGTCGAGGAACGGGCCGAATGCAGCCGGGCGGCCGGCCGGGTCAACGACCTGGAAGCCCTCGAATTCGCCTGCCGATTCGGCAAGCGCCTGCGCATCCTTAGCGATCAGGTTCTGCTGATGGCGTTTCTGGCGGAGACCCTGCCGGATCATTGCGCCCGTTACGTCGACCCGGACGCGGGCCGCCTGAGAGGCCTGGCGGCGCTGGCGTTCGGCGCGCTGCGCAGCTCGATGAAGCTGACCAAAGGCCTCTGCCTGCGCTGGAGATGCCATGTCCGATGAAGCGATCATCATTGGCAGCGGCGTCGCGGGCGTGGCCGCGGCGTTGCGATTGGCGGACCGGGGGATTCGCTCGACGATCCTGGACGTGGGTCTTCAGCCGGATCCCGAGGCGCCGCTCGCCGGCAACCTGTATGAGATTCGCCGGCGCAGCGACGCCTTCGACTGGATGATCGGCCGGAACTTCGAGCGCGTGGCAAGCCTCGCCGACGGGGCCTACGCCGTTCCCGCCAAACTCGCCTCCCCGCGAATCCGCTACGTGGCGCGCGACGCCGACGTCTACGGTCCCTTGCGCCAGGCCAACTACGCCGCCGTGCAGAGTTTCGCGACCGGCGGGTTGGCGAACGCCTGGGGGGCCGGACTATATCGCTTCACCTCGGAAGAACTGAACGGGTTCCCGATCGATTTATCCGACCTGACGCCCTATTACGACCGGCTGGACGCGGAGATCGGCATCTCGGGCGAGGCCGACGATCTCTCCCCGTTCTTCGGCGCGGGCGGGTTCTCCATGCCGCCGTTGCGGTTGTCGAAGAAGGCCCGGCGGATGATGGACTGCTACCGGCGGCGCCGCGCGAGGCTGAATCGGCAAGGGGTCTTTCTGGGACGGTCGCGCCTGGGCGTTCTGTCGCGGGCCACGGGCGGCCGCCCGGCGTGCGACTACTCCAACCTCGAATTCTGGCAGCCCGAACTCGGCTACATCTACAATCCCGTCTTCACCCTTCGCCGGCTGATCCGGGAAGGGTGGGTGGCTTGCCGCCCCGGGCTGCGCGTGCGCTCCTGGTCGCGCGCCGGAGAGGAGATCGTGGTCCATGCCGAAGACGCGCGCTCCCAGACGCGGGTCTCCTTTCCCACGCGGCTCCTGTTGTTGGCCGCCGGGCCGATCGGCAGCGCCAAGATCGCCCTGGAGTCGCGAAGGGACTATCAGACGCGCCTGCGTCTGCTGGACAACCCGGCCTTCCAGTTCCCGTTGATCTTGCCCCGCTTTATCGGCGCCGCGCTGGAAGAAAACTGCTTCGGCCTGACGCAACTGAACTGCGTGTGGCGGCGGGCGGCGGGCGAGGCCCCGCTTCAAGGCAGCATCCTGGAGATCAGCTCGCCGGCCCGGTCGGAATTCTTCTCCGCGTTCCCCCTCGCCGCTCGCGACAACCTGCGTTTCATCAGGCATCTGGTCCCGGCGATGTTGGTGATGCAGTTGTTCCTGCCCGCGACGCCCGAAAATGCGGCGACTCTTCGACTCGGCCCGGACGGCGTGCTGGACATCGAAGGCCCGCGCCCCGAAGACCCCAAGGACCTCCTGAATTTCATCGCCGGCGCCATGCGCAAAATGGGCGCCCTGACGCATCGCGCTCTGGTGGCGCGGCCGCCCGCGGGGCATGCGATTCACTATGCCGGAACACTGCCGATGTCGGAGTCGCCGAGCCGGCCCTATCGTTGCGACCCGTTTTGCGGATTGTGCGGCGAGCCGGGAGTCTATGTCGCCGATGGCGCCAGTTTTCCTCAATTGCCCTCGAAAAACGTCTCCTTCACCGTCATGGCCAACGCCATGCGCGTGGCCGATCACATCGCGGACAAGGCAAAAGCGGTGTAGGCTTCCCTTTGAAATACGCCCCTCAGCGCTCGCCGTCGGTGACGGGGCGGGCGAACAGGGCCTCGATTTTCCGCAGTTTTTGAATCAGTTGGTCTTCTTCGCGCATCAAGAACAAGACGTCCCCTGCAAGAAATGGCCTCGCTCGGACATCGGGTAAAAAACCGACGAACGGATTCCGGCGCTATGAGCTAACCTTCGTTGCTGTTCGTAGCCTTGTCCGGCTGTCCGTGTTCCTTCAGCTTTCCTCGGATGATCTTGACCGTGCCATCCGGGCCCAAAAACTGTGCGACGACAGGCGCTCGGTTCCCCCGGAGAACGTCGCACAAACGGCGGTGCAGTTCCTCGAATGGCATACGCGAATACTCCTCGCCCGTCAGGGCCAAGAGCGGCCCGGCGTATTCCTGGGGGCTGCGCTCCGTTCCCTTGAGCGATCGCTCGGTCACGAAGACCACCGCTCGCATAAAGGGGGCCTCGCCGTTCTCGTCGGTCTCGATGGCGGGCGGAAGGAAGGACGCATAGGGGTCTCCCTCTTCGTATCCGCACCCCGGCGTCGGAGAACCGATGTGAGCCGGAACACTCTGGGCCATCACCTCGATCCATTCACACCCGTGGTAGTCGTCCCCTTCCTTGGGAAACTTCAGAGTCCACAGCGTCGCATAGATGCTCATCGGCCCCTCCTCGTACAGGCGTCCGTGTGTTCCGTGTATTCCGTGGTCATAAGTGGGGCGTCCGTTTGCTCCGAGTCACAGATCGAAGAATGGGTTCCGGAAGCGAATCCCCTCGATGGTCCGGCCGTCCGTGAAATCCTCGCTGAGCACCTCGGCGGCGCCGTGCTGCTTGGCCGCGGCCCAGATCTGCGCATCCCAGAGACTCATCCCATGCCGGATAGCCGCCTGAGCCGCCTCCAACACGACGGCGGCCGTCAACGGCGCGACCGGCCAGATCCGGCAGAGATGCGCAAGGTTCCGGCGGGCCTGCTCCGCGGGAATCGGCGGATCGATCTTGCGGGTGACGACCGCGAAGTACTCCGACAGGCACTGGGCGCTCAAAACTCCGGAGCCTGCCTGCGCCAGACTCTCAAGAACCTCGATGGCGCGGCGCTGCTTGCCCGGCGCGGATGGGTCGGCCGCGTAGACCAGGACATTGGTGTCTATGAGCGCGTCAGCCATCGCGCCGCCTCGCCGTACGCTCTTCATATAGGTCGTCGCGTTTCCAGCGACGGCCCCGCCGCTTCGACGCGAGGGTCGACCGCTCGTCGAAGAAGCGCTTGAGCTCCCGCCAGGCTTCCAGTTCCGGACGTTCCCCCCCCAGGTGGAAAGCCTTCTTCAGCGCGTCGCGAATGACCTCCGCCTGGCTCAGCCCCCAGCGCTCAGCCCGTTCCTTCACTAAGCGGTCGAGGCGCCTTTCCAGATAGATCTGCTTGCGGACCATCTCGGCCATGTCTTCACCTTCCGGTGATGTATATACATCACCGGAGGGCCGTCGGCAAGCCTGAAGTGTGCGATGTCCGCGGGGCGGTACGGAAGAAGCGCCACATATCCCCGCTCCATGGGCATTCCGCGCGCATCCGCCGGCCGGGCGGGGCCGCCGAAAACAGACATTATGCGATTGTGGAGGGCGCGGCGCCGCCGCAACCCGATGTCCGCGAATACTTCCCCACTTCCGACGCGGTCAATTCCGCCCTGCGGTCCCTGGTCGCCTTGATGATGAAGATGCCGCGCAAAGCCATCGGCAACAAGAAGCGGTAGCGCCTCGCCCCCCGCGGCGTCGGCGCAAAGCCGCCCCACACCAGCCCGAACATGGGCTGTCCTCTTTCCCAGCGCTCGCAACGCAACATCGGCCGCGCCCAAAAAGCAGCGAGGAGTTCAATAGAACGTCCCTGAAATGCAGCCTTTCTTGACGGGATGGCCGCCATGCGTCAACTGCGCGGCGATCCACGCCCGGGCGATCCGCGCCTCGACGCGAAGGGCCTGTTGGCCGCCGTGGGCTTCCGGGCTCGCCGCGTAGGCGACATGAAGGTCGCCCCGGGCGCTGCTGTCCTGCCAGCCCTTTGGCAAGGCGCCGGATCGCAAGAACGCGCCGTTGGCTTGCTCGTCGCGTGGGAAAGCGACAAACGGCCCCTTGAAGTCCTCATGGAAAATCGTGTCCGCCGCCGTCGCCGCGGATAGGGCCACGAGCCAGACTCCCAATGTCACTGCGATGGACGCCTGCCGATTCATGGCTCCCTCCAATACCTGTTTTAGCGAGGCGTATCATTTGGCCTTGAGGGCCTTCGCCAGCGCATCGGCGCCGCCCTTGCTGGCCAGATAGCACGTCTCCGGGCCGACGGTGGCCGGCAGCGCAATGACGTTGCCGCAGAGGTCGCGGCATTCAGCGCCTTCGATCTTCTCCAACTCGTACGTCTTGCCCGGCGCCTGGACGATGGCGGCGACGCTGGTCTGGCCATCGGTGAACAGATAGGCCCACGCCGTCTTGCCCAGCGCGTCCCGCCGCACGAAATGCTTCCCCTCGATGTGCCATGCCAGGGCCGAAACCGCGGTAGCGAGCGGCAAGAGGGTCCCGTCGCCATTGACGAGCATGGCGTTGGGGTTCCCCAGGCCGGCGTGGCCATGAAAACTGTAAAGGAAGAACTTGGGCACGCCCAGGGATAGCGCCGAGATGTAATACCGCGCCACCAAGTCGGCGTAAAAGCGGACGCGTTTCGTCGCGCTTCCCACGGGCAGATGCGAATAGAACGTCTGGCTTTGATGCGATATGCCGCCTTCGGTATCCCACGACGGCATCGACTTCAACTCCTTGGGCAACTCCTTGCGCCACCGGTTGTAACTGGCGGCGATCGTGTCGTCGGGGCCGCCGGGAAGCTGGGTGGTGTACTGGTGGTGGGTCAGCATATCGGCGTACTGGAACACGCCGGCCCTGACGCAGCCGGCCGTCCACGTCGCCACGGGGCCGGCGCTCGGCAGGATCGTGCAATTCGGGTTACTTTCCTTCGCCGCCGTGTAAGCGCGCTTGGCCACTTCGAGGAAATCCTGGGGCGCCCCCTTGACGTCCTTGCCGTTCAACGTGATGTAGAAGCGCGTGTAATACGGCTCGTTCCAAATCTCCCAGTCATTGATCTTGCCTTTGTAGTGAGCGACGGTCTCCCGGCAGTACTGGCTCCACGCGTCCATGTCGGTGGGGATGTGGCGGAGGCCGCCGGCCCAGTTCGGCGAGGTGTCCAGCGTGCCGAGGATCATCAAATGATGCGCGCGGAAGACGTCGGCCTTGGCGTCCTGCCATTTCCACTTCCCCTTCGCGGCCTCGACGAAGAACCATTTGGTTATATCCTGCGCCGCGTCGTGGCAGCGAATCCATTTGAACCCCAGCGCCTGCGCCATGCGGGCCTGCTTCCCGTTGGCATTGATGTGAATGCCGAACGGGCTGTCGGGCCGGTCCTCGTCGGGAAAGCGCGGCTTGAGAATCCGCATGGCCAGCGCCTCGCCGTACGGGCTGACCGCCTTGCCTTGGGCGTCAACGGCCTGCAATTCCAACCGGAACGAGCCGATAAGAATCTCCTCCAGGGGGACGCTGATCCTGGTCTCGAAGGGACTCTGAGTCAGGGCGATCGGCGGCAGGTCCCTTTTGCGGTCGAACAAGTCGACGATGCGCGCCTTGATCGAGGCCCCCTTCTCCCACTGCCCCGTCGCCGCCACCTTGAACTCCAGCGGCTGGCCTTCGAAGAAGATGCCGTAGTCGACTGCCGGGACGGCGCAGACCTCGACCGGTCTTTGGGTCGAGTACGGGGTGGCCTGGTCTCCTTCCTCCACCTGCGCGCCATCGAGGAGAACGGTGTTGGAGTGGGTGAAAACGAGGTAGGCCGTCTTGTCGCTGACGGGCGCCTTGCCGGTCAGGGAGAACCGCTGCCATTCGCCGCTCGGCGCAAAAGTCGCATTGGCGAGGACGTCTCGCTCGCGGTCCTTCCACAGACACAACGTGGCCTGCATGGAGGCGTCGGGCTCGGCGGCCTTGGCCCAGAAGCTGGCCGTGTACGACTGGCCCGGGCGCAATTGCATGGGCGTGGAGATCAACGCGCCGGTGGGAAGAAGCGAAAGACGCCCGGTCTTGGGGTCGCCGAGCGAGCCGTGGGAGGAAGGCTCTCCCAACCGGAGCGCCGGCGCGCCCGAGGGGCCAATCTCCTTCGGCTCGGGCTCGAACAGGAACGAGTCGCCGCGGGGCAACGACCAGCCGTTGGCCGAACCCAGGGGAAACCGCGTCGTTTCCAGCAGATTCCCGGAGTGGGCGGGATGGCTCTTGGCGAACTCATCCGCGGGAGAGGCTTCGACGCGCACGTCGTCGATGTCGACCACGCCGACATGGGGAAAGCGCAGGGACAGGAGGGCCGAGGGATCGTCTTGGTCCACCGCGCCTTCCACCTCGAACACGGCCCATTCCGTGCCGGGCGAGATCGCCTGGGTCACATACTTCGTGCTGTGATTTCCTTGCGAGCGCAACGAGACGTCGAACGCCGACGAATCGTCGCTGCGCGCCGCGAGGGAGATCGCGTAGATCAGGCCCTTCCTGAGGGGGATGTTCCGGACCACCAGCTCGGACGAAGCGTTGCCCCCGAGGCGCAGGGTTTCGATGCGCAGACCCTGTTTTCCGCCGTGCGCGTCGGGACTGACGCCGTATTTCACGTGGGCGTCGCCCCACTTGCTGTTGTCTTCCCAGCCTTTCGGCAGGGCGCCGGCGCATTCGAACGCGCCTTTGCGCCCCTGTTGGCGCGGAAAGGCGGCAAACGGCCCCTCGAAGTCTTCGTTGACGATGGTTTCCGCCGCCGGGAGCAACGCGCAAGTCAGCCAGGCGGCCGAGGCAACAAGAACCCCGATCGATTTCATGACGGCGCCATTCCTTTCGCTTGATGGATTTCTCCCTAACAGAGGGTTGAGACAGGCGGCGGGGTGTCAAGGGAGACATCGCCCGGTCGCTGTTCGTGCCCGCGCTCGCGCTCGTGATTGGCGGTCTTGGCCCCAGAACCACCGATCACGAGCACGAGCATGAGCGCGAAAACCGCCTTTGCGACCTTCAGGAATTCCCGCTTGGGCGCGCTACTTCGCTACTTGGGGCAGGGATGGTTGATCACGGCGAAGCTGCCGAGCGTCGAGAGGTAGTCCGCCAGGCGGCCGGCGGCGGCCCGGACCTCGGCGGCTTCCTTCGCGCCGCCCAGGAACTTGTCATCCGGCAGCTGGCAGATCTCCATGATCCGCTTGTGATAAGCAGTCGTGACAAAGCCGTGATTGGCCATGTCGTGACACTGGGCGGCCGACATCAGTTTGCCGTCCGCTCCGGGGAAGACGAGATCGTAGCTGGCGTCGGCCATCGCCCAGCGGCCGTCGGCGTAGAATTCCGCGATGGTATGCCCGGTTTTGCCGTCGGTGTAGAACAGGTGGATGATTCGGGCGGGGATGCCGAGGGCATGGCACATCGCGCAGAAGACGCGGGCCTGCTCGTTGCACCAGGCGCAGCCGCTGGCCAGCAGTTCGTCGTCGCTCAGGTTGCGGTTGGGTTTGACATTGGGGCCCGTGGGAGGAGCGGTGGGATGGCGCAGTTTGTCCGGAAACGCCTTGGTCAGAATGGACACGGCTTTGTCCGTATCCGTTTTGCAGCCTCGGGCGTATTCCTCCGCCACCTTCTCGACCAGCGGCGAGGAGCCTTTTCGGTATTTCACCTGGAGCGGGGTGTATTCTTCGTATAGGAATTTAGCCGTCTCGGGCCGGTAGACAATGAACCGATTGGCCTGCCAGCGGTCCAGGGGTCCCACCCCCGGGGCGAGAATGACGTCGGTCTCGTTCCACGGCGCGGGAAGACCCTTGCGCCCGACGTATGGCTCGACCCACTCCGGCAGTTGCTCCATCCACCAATCGGGCAAGCCCTCGGCCAACTGCGCGAGGGTCATGGCGCTGCCCTTGGCCTTGGGTTGGCTGGCAGGCTTGCTCCCGGCCCCTTCCACCGCGGGCTCCGCCTTGGTCTTTGCCGGCTCGGCCGCCTCCGCGGCCGACTCGGCAAGGCCGATCGCGCAAATGCTTCCCAAGAGAACAACGCCCACGAACGTGCTCTTCACGGTAGAGAATCCCTTCATGGCGCAGCGCTCCCCCGGGAATTCGCCGCGGGCGCGTCCGTGTCAGTCTTTGTCAGTCCGTATCAGTCCGTGTCAGTCCGTGTCAGTCCGTGTTGGTCCGTGTTCCTACCGCTCGCCGATGGTCGTCTTGAGCATCGTGGTGTCGCCTTGGCCGACGGTCAAGTCCTTCAGATAGATCTCCGGCCGTGGCGCGGGGGCGAAGGTCTTCACGTGCAAGGTCTTCTCCGGCAGCTCGACGATGAGTTTCTTGAACGTCAACGGATAATGAACCACGCCATCCTTGTCGCTGAACCACTGGCTGTTGCGCGGCCAGTGATAGCCTTCGCCGGGATACTGGCCCGGCAGCGGGAACGCCAGGTAGCGCCAGCCGTCGAAGTCGATGCGGCTGGCCCCGAAGAGGTCGTCCGTGTTCCAGTCGGCTTGGGGCGCGCCCTTCTCCTTGTCGCGCAACTCCTCCGCGGCGCTTGCGCCGCGCAGTTCCTCCGGAATGCTTTCGTTGAACCAGACGCCGGCCGAGCCCTTCTGGGCGGCCCCGATGGACATCCAGCGCTGGCCGGAGGCGTCCTGGAGTTCGAAGATCACCCGCCCCCAACTGGAGTTGCCGTTGACCCACACTCCGATCTCCGTGGGCGTTCCCGGAACGGGAATGCCGGTCTTGTGGGCCAGCACGGCATACATGGGCATCGTGTCCTTGCCGGTCGGGATCGGCCGGGGCGCGACCTTGAGGGCCTTCTCCTTGCCCTCGAACGCCGCCACCGGCTCGAAGGCGAAGTCGCCCAACCGGCGCGGCGTCATAAAGTCGTAATATTCTAACTGGTAGTTATGACGGGTCTCCAGCGTCCAGCCGTCTAAACTGGACAAGTCGCTCAACACGGCCGAAACGCCGGCGGGCTTGTCCTCGTATCGGGGGGCGCCGGGCGCCACCGACGTGACGGCGGCGGCCGTGACCAGATAGACGGGGCTGGGCGTCAACGTCAGTTCGACCGCGCCGTCCTGCGCTTTCCCCGACGACTGTTCGGCCTGCCCATCGATCAAGGTGAACTCGCCCGCGCCGCTGAACGCGAGTCGGACCGGCCGTCGGCCTCGGATGGTCCACATCGCCAAGGCATGGGAGCCGTCGGGCCGGTCGAATTCCAGGCCGTAGAGGCTGGGGCTGCCCATATCAACCACCCGCTTGAACTTGGCGCCGTCCAACACCCACGTCATGGTCGCCATCGCCACGTAGGCCGGTTTGGCGTTGAGTTCGGGATAGCGGTTGCAGAAGCCCGACGCGCCCCAGTTGCTGAAATAATAGGACGTGCCCACGTCGGAGATGAGTCCGATGCGAATCCTCGGGATGCCCCAGGCCAGCGCGTGGAGGCTGTGGCGGATGAAGTAATCGGCCTGGGTCCGCACATCCAGGTTCCCGGGGTTGGTGTTCGGGTAGCAGACCTCGTAGCACTGGTAGACGGGCTTGTCCGGATAGCCGTAGGCGTCGAGCAATTGGCGGTCCATCCAGAGGCTGGCATTGAAGGCGATGCAGTCGGGCGGCTGGGCTTCGGGAGGGCGGCCGAAGCTGCCGGTCTCATTGCCCCCGTAATCAAACAATTCCGCCGGGAACTTGTGTCGGTAAAACTCCTCCTTGACCGGGAGCGTCCCGTTGCCCAGGGAGAGTTTGACGTCGGGGAACTCCTTCCTCATGGATTGGGCGCCCGCGACCGCCTGGTCCCACATCTCCTGGAAACGGGCCTTCTCCGCCTCGTTCAACTGATAGGGCGCGCGGTCGACAAACAAGTCGGGGACGCGTTTGATATGGTCGCCCGAGATGGAGGCCTCGTGGAAAATCAGGGCGCTGGGGATCATGTCCGGGTTCTTCTCCAGGACCTTGCGGTATTCCGCCGCTCCGAGCCGCGCCCCGCCCCAGCCCACGATTCGCGGCTCATTGCCCGGCAGCACGCCGTACTTTTCCCGTTCTTCCGCAGTGAACCCGAACATGCCGTAGCGCAACCCGGCCTTGAGGTAAAGCGGGCCGACTTCGTCGGCGTCGCGGGAGGTGAAGTGAGCGCCGGTGAAGTCCCACGTGCCGAACGGCGACTCGCCCCGGCGCCTGCGGGTATCGGGAGGCAGCAAGGCGAAGCTGGTCTGGCGAGTCAAAAGCGCGGTGTTCCCGCCGTCTGACAGCGTCACCGCCAGGTCGTAATAGCCCCGCTTGGTCGCGTCGATCTGCAGGGACGCCGTTTCGGTCGCGCCGGGCGCCACCGTGCCGCGGACTTCGGCCTTGGCCGCCGTCCCGTCCAGGCGGGTGGCGGCCGCCTTCAGGGAATACGGCTGCTCGCGGTCCGTGATGTTCTGGAGATTCACGTCGAACTTTGGTTTCTCTGGCTGAACGAAGACGTTTCCAGACTCGGGGCTGGCCACCTTCATCTGGAGCGGGGATTTTTCAAACGTGACGGCGGCAATCCGCACGCCGCTGGGCAGCCCCAGAGGACGATAACGGTATCGGCAGGGATCGGGGCTGCGCACGGCCAGGCGGACCTCTTTGGTCAACTCCACGTCCATAAGCCCCCGCAGGTCTTGGGCGAAGGCGCGCGGCATGGCCGCTCGAACGTGCGCCAGCGGCCCGGCCGACGCCGGGGCAATCCGGACGCCGCCGGCCCGCGCCAGGTCGGCCCGCCTCGGCACGGCGGCGGTGAAATCGTACTGGACAACCGAGCCCTTGGAATATTCGTAAGAGCCGGCGCGGAGCGTCAGCCGGGAAGTCTGCCCCGGATCATCTTCGGCCACTGCCAGGACATGGGCGGCGACATAGTCCGCCGCCGGGATTCGCAGCATCGTCATGCGGGGGTCGGCGAAGATCGGCGCGCCCCCATCGTAGTTCTCCACGTAGGCGGACGAGTCCTGATCCCACTCGATCCACTGCGCTTGGCGGAGACTGAGCTGATTGTCTGGACCCTGAGGCAGAAGGAATGGAACGCCGTCGACCTCGATCCGCGCGTCCTGGAACTCCGCGGGAAAGCGGTCGTTGGCCTGCGGCCGAAGGTCGACGCACACCATCCGTTCGTTGCGAAGGGGAGAGATGCTGGCGTTGCGGACCTTGTCGCCCGCGCCCAATTGGAGCGACAGAGGGCATTGGCAGGCCGACGGCGCCGGGATCGCCCCGACGAACCGGCCGTCGAACCAAACCTGCGCGGAATCGGAGTTCACGTCCAGCCGCAGACCGATCCAACGGCCCCGCCAGGAACGTTCGGGGATGCCCGCCGCCTCGAGTTTCTGCTCGGGGGTCAGGCGGGGCGCTTTGGCCTTGCCCTCGGCCGGCCGCGACGAGGCCTCCGTCGCCTCGCCGGTCGGCTGACTCGAACTCTTGGCCTTGCTTTTGGATTTCTGGGCGGCGGGCTTGGCGGGCTTGTCTTCCTTGGGCCAATACACAAACGGCGCGGGCGGCCCGACGTTCGCCCACTTGCCTGTATCATCCAGGCGCTGAAGCGCGACGTTGATCGTGCGACCTCCTTTGTCGCGGTTGACGGCGACCTGAGCCAGGGGCGCCTTGGGGTCGTTCGGGTCCCCCAGCGCGAACCGGCAATCGCCCGAGGCGCCCTGCTCCGCAAGCTGGATCTGGGCGTCCAGGCGGTACGGGCCGGACGGAGCGGGGCCGACCTCCAGCGTCGCCGCCGTTTCGGCGATGGCCGCGCCGTCGGCGTCCGTCGCGATCCGGCCCTTCGCCGCATGGAAAGTCGCTTGGCCGGCGTCGGGCGCTCCCGCTTGCGCCATTGTGCAGCAGAAAGACGCCACAATGGCCGTCACCGCCGGCGACACCCATCTCGACTTGCTCATTCTCGCCTCCTGGGGCTTTGTCCGTTCAGGGCCGACAACTTGATGTGGGATGGCGATCGCCGCCGCGCGGGAAAACCTCTCGGGCGTTCCCACGACGGTTAGACGTAAAAATGCCCTTCGACTTCGAACAGGCTGGACAGCCCGCACGCCGCGGCCCCCAGCGCCGTGGCGTGCTCCAGGCGCGAAGCGCGGATGCGCGTCCGCGCCAGGCAGTCGCTCTGCGTGCATTCGCGGGCTCCGCGCAGGATCCGCCGCGCCGCCTCCGACGTGGGCTTCA
>JAPLSS010000410.1 GCA_026398515.1 Candidatus Sumerlaeota bacterium
GGCGTAGGCTTTCCAGCCTGCGCATGTCGCCGCGACGGGATTGGAAAGATGCGCGGCCTGGAAAGATCGCGCCACTCTTTGCGCAGGCTGAAAAGCCTACGCCACTGAAAGCCTACGCCACGTTTCTCCAATCCGCTTGCGCTTTGGGCCGCGGAATCCTACTCATAACCGCAAAATGGCTTCGTTGCACGATCAATTCTTCCGCGAACACGCCCCCGCGCCGCCGCGTCTCCTGCCGCGCCGCGTGCGCGAGAGCCTGCACGCCTACGCCTACCTGCTGCCGGCGGCCGCCGTGCTTCTCGTGTTCTGGTTCCTGCCGATCTTCCTGTCGGCGCTTCTATCGCTGACGAACTGGCGCGGCGGCGACACGGCCGACGTGGCGCGGTTCGTCGGACTGTCAAACTACCGGCGCGCCCTCGCCGACCAGGAGTTCCGCCAATCGCTCTACAACACCATCAACTACGCGCTGCTGACCGTGCCGCTGACCCTGGCGGCGGGTCTGGGCGCGGCGCTTCTTCTGAACCGGCCATTGCGAGGCGTCGGCCTGTTCCGCACCCTCTCCTTCCTTCCGTATGTGACCACGTGGGTCGCCATCGCCATCGTCTTTCGCGTCTTTTTTGATCGCGAGTTCGGATTGGCGAACCAAGCGCTCGCCGCGCTGCACCTGCCGTGGAGGCCGACGTGGCTCGACGAGCCGCGCGGCTTGTGGGAACTGCTCATCGGCGCGCTGCGCGGGCGTCCGCAGTTCCGCATTCCGCCTGCCGCGCCGCTGGGTCCGCTCCTGGCCGGGCCGAGCCTGGCGATGACGTGCCTGATCGCCGCCAGCGTTTGGCGCGGGGCGGGCCTCGCCATGGTCGTCTACCTCGCCGGACTGCAAACGATCGACCCACAGGTTCACGAGGCGGCGAGCATCGACGGGGCGGGCGCGTGGGCGCGCTTCCGCTGCATCACGCTGCCCCTGTTGCGGCCGACCACGTTCTTCCTGACGGTCGTCACCCTCATCGACGCGTTGAAGGCGTTCGTGCCCACCCTGGTCATGACGCCCAACGGCGGCCCGGCCCAGACCACCTCGACGGTGGTGTTCTATCTCTATCGCGTCGGGTTTTCCGAGACCTGGGAGATGGGCTACGCCTCGGCGGTGGCGTACATCCTCCTGGGGCTGATCCTCGCGCTGACGTTGATCCAAATGGCGGGAAGGAAGTAGAGGCCCCTGTCCCTCGGCTCCGCTTGGGAACTTCGCCCTGGGCGGACTGTTGTTGTTTTTCACTCGCGCTCGTGCTTGTCCGTGCTCGTCCGTGTCCGTCAGAAACCAAAGCCAGCCTCGGCAAGGCTGGCCTACTCCTGAAGGAGCTTGCTCAACTCCTTCACGCTGTCCGCCATGCGCATGCCCGGGATGGGGAGGTAGGGATCGTAGAGCACGTGAATGCGCGGCTTTTCCGCCGCCGCGGCGAAAATGTCCGCCCATTGGCTCTCCAACGTCTTCCGCTCCTCGGAAGACGGCGCGGCCGCAGTCAACAGGTCGATGACGACCTCCGGCTTGGAGTCCCGAACCTCCGCGGCCGTCATCGGCACGGCCAGGCCTCGTTCGCCCTCGGGCGCGTTGGCCACGTTCTGGCCGCCCGCCGTCCACAGCAGTTCGCCCAGGTAATTGCCGGGCGCCGCCGCGAGAACCGGTTCGAACCCCTTGTCTCCATGGCCGATGCACAGCAGCGCCCGCTTCGGCGGCGCCCCGCTCTGGCGGTTCTTGTTGAACAACCCATTGAGTTCGTCGACCATTTGCAGGATATACTTCCGCCCCAGCTCGTAGCGGCCGACCAGGATCGCCACCTCCTGGATGTTGGCCAGCGCCCCGTTGATCGTTCGGGCGTCGATGATCTTGACCGGGATGCCGAGCGCCGCCAGCGGCCGATACGACAACACGTGGCTCGCCCCGAGGATGACCAGGTCGGGCTTCAGCGCCGCGATGTGCTCGATATTCAGATCGAACACCCCGCCCACGTGCGGTTTCCTTCGCGCGGCGTCGGGCCACTGGCACCCGTCGCCCACGCCCACCACTCGGCCGCCCGCCCCCAGCGCGAACAGGATCTCCGCCACGTGCGGCGGAAGCGCGACGATCCGTTGCGGCTCCGGGCTGGGCTGCGATTGCGGACTGGGCTGAGATTGCGAGCTCGGCTGAGATTGCGCGGCCGCCTGCGACGTTTGCGCGAAGCCGATCCCGCCGGCGGCGATGGCCGCCTGCGCCGCCATGGCCGCGAGCAACAGACGGATTGTTTTCTCGGTCCGAACGCCTTTCATGGGAGAGGAAGGATGCACGAGAAGAATGGGGAGAGTCACCTGTTTTCGGCGTTCCCCGCAATGCCCCACGGGCGCGCCCCGCCGCGACGCATGAAACTCTTCTCCCTGTCTCCCTGTCTCGCTGTCTCCCTGTCTCCGTGTCGCCGTGGCGGTTTCCTCTATCTGACTCAAGCGCGGGTCCCTGAGCGGGCATGGTGTCGCCGCGGCGCAGGGGCGGCGAAACGCGCCCGTTTCCTTGCCGCCCGATTCCGTTCCTGGTTGACGTTTCCCGCCCTCCCGCGCAACTCTTGCGCTTTAGCCCGAGGGCCGTGTTCACATCCACTTTCAAAGGGAGTTCGTCTCATGGGGTCGCAAGATCACGAACCCGAAATCCACGCCCGTTGCTGTCCGTGCGCCGGGGGGCGCGAGCAGCCCGACGGACTGTCGCGCCGGGTGTTTCTCGGCGGCGTCGGAGGGGCCGCGCTGGGCGGGACCATGCTGGCGGGGTTGGCGTGGTCGAATCTGGCCGCCGCTTCCGAAGCGGAATCGGAGACCGCGCCGCCGCGCCGCGCCCTGACGGTCAAACCCGTTCTGATCTACGCCATCCCCCAGCGCCGCCCGCAGACCAGCTGGCGCTCCTGGGGCGGAATCCAAACCCAGCAGGACGCCGACCAGGAAGCCGCGCGCATCAACGACGAGCTCGCCGGGCTGCGGAAAGAAGCGGATTTTCCCGTGCGCTTTCTCCCGCTGGCCGCCGTGCGCGGCGTCGCCGCGCTCAAGGAGACAAGCGATGTCGAGTCGGCCGATGTCCTGCTCGTGTACGCCGCCGGCGGCAGCCTCGACGCCTTGCGCGACATGGGCAAGGACGTGATCTTCTTCCTGCGCCACCAGTCGGGGCCGGTCTCCCTGCACTACGAGATTATCCACCCGCGCTTCCTGCGCGCCCATACCGACGCGCTGGCCGCGCAAGGCATGGACTTCGACGACGTGGTGGTCGACCGTCCGGAAGAGGTTCTCTGGCGCTTGCGCGCGCTGTGCGGATTGCGCAACACGGTCGGCGCCCGGATTCTGGCCATCGGCGCTCCCAGCGGCTGGGCCAAAGCCTCCAAGACCGCCCCGAACCTGGCGCGCGAACGCTTCCAACTCGACATCCAGACGATTCCCTATCAAGACCTGGGCCGGCTGATCCAGGAGGCGCGCGCCGACGCCCAGGCCGTGCAACTCGCCCGCCAGCGCGCGCACGATTACCTGCGCCAATCGGGCACGCGCCTGGAGACCGACCGGGCCTTCGTCGACAACGCCTTCCTGCTCGAACGCATTTTCCGCCGTCTGATGGCCGAGGCCGATTGCCGCGCCCTCACCATCGACAACTGCATGAGCGCGATCATGCCGATGGCCGAGACGACCGCCTGCCTGCCGTTGAGCCTGCTCAACGACGCGGGCTTCGGCGCCTATTGCGAGTCGGATTTTGTCGTCGTCCCGGCGGCCATGCTCCTCGGCGCCATCGCCGGGCGGCCGGTGTTCCTCAACGACCCGACGTATCCGCACGACGGGGTGATCACGCTGGCCCATTGCACCGCGCCGCGCCGGATGGACGGCAAACACCGCGAGCCGGCGCGCATCCTCACCCATTTCGAATCGGATTACGGCGCGGCGCCCAAGGTCGAAATGAGCAAAGGGCAAAAGGTCGTCAACATCGCTCCCGACTTCGCCGCCGAGCGCTGGGTCGGCCTTGCGGGCGAGATCGTCGATCATCCGTTCCTGCCGATCTGCCGCTCGCAAATCGACATCCGGTTCACCGCGCCGACCCGGACCGTGGTCGAGCGCATGCCCGGCTTTCACTGGGTCACCGCCTACGGCGACTGCCTGCGCGAAGTCGGCTATGCGTTGAAGAGAACGGGGATTCAATGGGATTGTCTGGGCTGAGGCGGCGCTTGGCGCCGCGGGTGTTCAATCGCCAATCGGCAATCGACAATTGGTTGAAGCTCCGCGGCGACCGGCTATCATATCCCCATGCCCGCCAACCCCATCCTCGCCCGCGAACTGTCGCTGGTCTTCCGCCGGCGGGGCGCGCTCTTGCGCCTCTTGCTGTTCGCCGGGGCGGCGGCGGCCGCGGTGTATCTGGCCTGGCCCCGCGAGATGAAACTGCTGATCTACCGCGAGCAGATTTCGCGGCTGGTCTTCTCCGTGTTCGGCACGGCGTTGCGCGCGCTGACGTTGCTGTTCGCTCCGGCGTGGGCGGCGTTGAGCGTCACCCGCGATCGCGAGCAAGGCTCGCTGGAGACGATTTGTTCGGCGACGCAATCGGTCCGTCAGATCTACCGCGGCAAGATCCTGGCCGGCGTCTGTTTCCAATGGCTGCTGATCGCCTCGACGATGCCGATGGCGGCGATGGTCTACCTGCTGGGCGGGATCGCCCTGTGGGAGCTGCTCGCCGAATACCTGGCGTTGTTCCTGATGTCGGCGGCCATTGTCGGCTACGGCGTGTCCTGCTCGGCGCGCGCGCCGAACTCCGCCGCCGCGTTGGCGCGCGTCTATAGCCACGTGCTGCCCATCGGAGTCGTGTGGCTGATTCTGCCGGACCTGCATCCGGTCTGGATCGCCCTGCCGCTCCTCGCCCTGCGCTGGATCGTCGGCCACCGCCCCAGTTTGCGCCATCTTCAGTACCCCGCCGACCAGGTGATGGAGATCCTCGGCGAGCGCCACAAGGACCGCCTGCCGCGCGCCGGCGACTGGTTCGACCGGCTGTTTGGCCGGCGCGCGCTGAAGCGCCCGATGCGCGATTGGTCCAACCCCGTCCTGGTGCGCGAGCTGAGGTGCGAGGGGCTGGGCGGACCGGTCTGGATGCGCGGGGCGCTGCTGACGATGCTGGGGCTGAGCCTGCTGGCAGCGGTCCTCTTCGTTTGGGTGCGCGACCTGACGCCGCTCTGGTATCTCTCGGCGATCGCCGCGATCGGCCTAGTCGTGCCGGCCCTGTCCGCGCCGGCCTTCACGCGGGAGTTCGACCAAGGGACCTTCGATTCGCTGGTGGCGACCACGCTGCGTCCGGCGACGATCCTGCTGGGCAAGACCGCCGTCGGCATTCGCACCGGGCTGCTGCTCGCGCTGACGCTGACGGCCGTCGGCGCGCCGATCATGGTCTGGCTGCGCGGGCCGACAACGCTCGCCCTGCTGCCGCCGGCGTTTGTGGTGATCGGCTCGACGCTGCTCCTCCTGTCGGTGTCCGGTGTCTTCTTCTCGCTCGCCTCGCAATCGACCGCCTCGGCGTTGACGGCGGCCTACGCGACGGCCGCGGCGGCGTTCGCCGGCGGACCGCTGGCGCTGTGGCTGATGGGGGTCTTCACCGACCTCCCGCCGGCCAGCTACGCGTGGGTGGCCCTGGCCAGTCCGGCCACGCCGTTCCTGGCCATGGCCGACCTGCCGTTCACCCGCGGCGCCTCCGCCCTGTTCGGTTCGGATGGCTTGGTGTATGGGTATGCGCTCCTGTGCGCCGGGCTGTCCCTCCTGCTTTTCATTGTCATGGCCTTCGGATTCGACTACTTTTGGAAAAAAGGGCCGTTGCGCCGGCGGTGATGGGGCGCGGCTCTGACTTTCATGGGGCTTGTAGGGTTCATAGGTCTTATAGGTCCCATACGTCCTATTGGAATGAAAACCATGCAAACCCTCTCGCGGTTTCTTGTTGTCGGATGGCTGGCCCTGGGCGCTTGGGCCTTCGGCGCCGCGCCGGCGAAGGAGGACGCCTCCTCCTCCCCCACCCTGTCCTCGCTGATGGACTTTGGCAAATGGCTGACGGGAGAGCTGACCGCGCCCCTGGAACGCGAACTCGGCGAACGCCTGGGCCAGGGCGCCGGCTCGACGGACCTGGAGAGGTTGCTCGCCAAAGCGCACGATATGGACGCGCGCGGCGATCTGGAAAACCTGGAATCGACCGCCTGGCTGATCCGCAACTCGCATCCGGAAAGCCCGTGGGGGCCGTACTACCTGGGCCGCGTCAACCTCTCACGCGGGCGCTTTCGCCAGGCGCTGGGCTTCTTCCGCCAGGGGCTGGCGACGGCCAAACACGGCGACGAGGCCGCCACCGGCTGTTACTTCGGAACGTTCGACTCGCTGTTCGTCCTGGGCGAATTCGACGGGGCCGAAGCGCTCGCCGCGCGCTATCCGCCGAAGCATCCCGACGAGCCGCAGTTCGCCGAGCGGCGGCTTCTCCTGGAGGTCGCCGAGGCGGCGCGGGGCGGCGAGCTCGCCCCGATGATGCTGACGCTGAGCAGCGACCGCGTCGCCACTCCGACCGTCTGGCTGTGGGAGCCTCTGTTGGAGCAGACGGTGCAAAAACTGGCCGCCGGCAACCGCGAGGAGGAGGCCGAGGCGATCGCCCAGTTGTTCGTCCAGCGCTTCCCCCGCTCGCCGGCCGCGTGGAACAGCCTGGCGCTGGCCCGCTGGGCGCTGGGGCGCTACGCCGAGGGCTTCGAGGCCTTCCGGCGCGCCGAACGCCTGGCCCCGCGGCCCAGCCCGGCTTGGGGCCCGCGCTACACGCTGGCGGGCAACGTGGCCACCAAGATCGAGAACGTGGATCTTCAAATCGAGTACTACGAGAAGGCGTTGCGCGCCGGGGCGGGGACGGCCCTGGTGTTGAACAACCTGGCCTGGAGCTATTACCAGAAGGGGGTCCGAACGGACTTCGCGCTGCAGTTGGCGCAAGAAGCGGTCCGCATCCGTCCCGACGACGCCCCCTCGCTCGACACGCTGGCCCGCCTCCAGGCGCGTTCGGGGCAAAAGGCCGCCGCGGTCGACTCGATCAACCGCGCCATCGAACGGAGCCTCTTCGACCCCTACGTCGAAGACATGAAGTCCTTCCGCCGCGAACTGGCGCCGGAGGGCGCGGGGAAAGAAGAGGAATGAAGCTTGGGGAAGCTTCGGGCAGCGGTTCATGGGGGCGCGGACGGCCACGTCCGCACCGCGCGCTCGACCGCGAGGCCCGGCATTGCGGACGTGGCCGTCCGCACCCCCAGGAACCGCCAAGAGCGGGACGCCCGATTCCCGGAATTCCCAAATGATCCAAGAAAAGCGGCGGCAAGCCGTTGGTGGACAGAAGCAAGACGACGCTGGTCGAGCGGAAACGAACGGGTCCCCACAGCCCTCGGAGCCGTTGAGTTCCGCACAAACAACGGTGTAGCACGCCCAGTCGGAGATCTCCGCCATTTCATCCGTAGAAGTTCACGATGTTGCCGTTCCGCCTCGAACCGCGCCGCGCGGAGCGTCGCACGGACGCGCCCGCCCGGTGGCCGGGGCCGTCAGCGCCGTGGTCGGCATTGTTCTGTATTCCACGTACACTTTGATCGCCGCGCTGGGCGTCAAGAAGCACGCCCTGGGCCCCGACGCCGTGGGCATGTATTGCCACACGCTGGCCATCTGTATCGTCTGCATGGTGGTCTTTGCGCGGGGCCACTGGAACCTGGTTTCGGTCGCTTTGAAGCGCCACCTCGCGCTGTTCATGGCCATTTCCATCCTCGCCGCCGCGGTGGCGTGGACCTCGATCCACGGCCTGAAACTCAGCAGTTTGAGCAGCCTGGCGATCCTCGTCTACACCGACGTCATCTTCACCCTGCTGCTGGGCTGGCTGTTCTTTCACGAGCGGATCAACTGGACGGGCCTGATCGCCATCGGCCTGATTTTCAGCGGCGCGGCGATCCGCATCGCCGGCAACCGGCCCGAAGGCGATGCCGCGCCGCCGCGGGCGGCGGTTTCGCGGGCCGCCGAGAATCCGGCCTCGGACGGCCCGGCGCCCGTCGCCTTTTCGCACGATACGTCCCGCCTCTCGCCCCGCGCGCAGCGGCTCTTGGGCGATTTCCTGTTCGTCGCCTACGGGTTTTGTCTGGCCCTGAACGCGTTTCTCATCAAGCGGCTGCTGCGCCACGTCACCTGGGACGTGGTCTTGCTGGGCAACTACGCCGGGCGGCTGGGAACCTTCGCCTTGTGCGCGATCGCCACCGGGCAGGCGGCGGCGGGCTGGGCCAGCGTCTCGCATCATGCCGCCCTGGCGGCGCTGCTCGCGGCAGGCGGCCTCTTCGCCCCGGCGGGGATGCTGTTCTACTACCGCGCGCTGAGCCTGATTCCCGTCTGGATGGTCAAGGTCTTTCAGATGACGGGAACGGCGCTCGTGCTCGTCTACGACTATTGGTTCTTTGCACAGACGCCCACCGGATATACTATGCTCGGCACGGCGTTGGTCTCGTCGGGCGCGCTGTGCGTGTTCCTGTATGATCCGCTGTTTCGCCGCGCCGACAAGCGCGACGCCTCGGAAGGGGCGTGAAAAGGAATAGGACTTATAGGACGACTTATACGACCTAAAGGTCGCACTCCAAACCAAGCGGAGAATCGGCCATGGCTCACACAGTGCGGTTCGGCGTGTCGCTGGACGGGGCGCTCCTGAAGCGGTTCGAACGGCGCATTCGCCGCGAAGGCTACGACAACCGCTCGGAGGCGATCCGCGACCTGATCCGCGAGTCGCTGGTGGCCGAGCAGTGGGGCGAGAACGACAACGTGGTCGGCGCGATCACGCTGGTCTACGACCATCACGTGCGCGAATTGAGCGAACGCCTGATGCACATCCAGCACCACCACGTGGGCGAAATCGTCTCGACGCTTCACGTGCACCTGGACCGCGACCACTGCATGGAGACCTTGGTGGTGCGCGCGAAGGCCGCCCGCGCCCGCCATTTGGCCGATTCCTTGCGCGCCCTGCGCGGAATCAAGCACGTGGCGCTGGCGATGACCGCCAGCGCGCGGACTTTGCCGTAAAGGTTGCCTCGGCTCGGGAGTTCGGCCCAGAATAGGCCCTATAAGTCGTATAGGCCTTATGGGTCCTGAAGGTTCTCTCGACGTCAGGCGTTGGCCACGATGCAACAAGAGATCGCCCATTATCTCCTCTCCCGCCGCCAAGTCCTGAAAGGCGCCGTCGGCGCGCTGGCGGGCGTGGCGTGCCCGGCGGCGCTGGGCCAGGACGCCGGCGGCGCCGAGAAGCCGGACATTTTCTTCCTCGTGCTGGACGCATTGCGCGCCGCCTCCCTGCCCTTCCATGGCAACCCGCGCAACACCGCGCCGTTCCTTCAGCAATTGGCGGCCCAATCGACCGTCTACTCGCGCTGCTATACGAGCGCCACCTGGACCCGACCCGCCGTCTGGGGCCTGCTTCTGGGCCTCACCCCGCGCGAGCACGACGCCACGCGCCTGGAGTCGATGCCGCGCGACGACATGCGCTCGTTCCCCCAGGCGCTGGCCGACCAAGGATACCAGACCGCGCTGTTTTCCGCCAACCGAATGGTCGGCGAAGGCTTCGGCCTGGAGCGCCACTTCCAGCGCCGCTCCTTCGAAGCCACCGAGAAGCAGGACGGCATGCGCCTGCTCGAGGAGGTCGAGCGCTGGCTGTCCCCCGCGCCCGACGGCCCGCTCTTCGGCTACCTGCACTTCTTCGAACCCCATGCCCCGTACCGCCCGCCGTCCTCCTATGTCGACCAACTCATGGAGGAGGCGCGGCGCCACCCGTTTTCCGTCGCTCACCTGGAGCCGCGCCATCGCCAGGTCGATCCGTCGGGCGCCGACATGCTCCTCGGACGCATCCCCCACGTGCAGCTGAAAGTCTCCAACAGCGCCGACCCGCTTCACCATCAAGCGCTCTATGAAGCCAACATCCTCTACGGCGACGCGCAGGTCTCGCGCTTCTTCGCGTTCTGGAGAAGCCTGGGCCGCCGGCGGCGCACGATTTTCGTCATCACCGGCGATCACGGCGAGGGCATGGGCGAGCACGGCCTGTTCTTCGGACACAGCATGATTCTGCTGGACTGCCTCCTGCACGTGCCGCTCATCCTTCACGACACCGCCGCGCCCGCCCCGCTGCGGATCGACACGCCCGTCTCGCACCTGGATCTAGCCAACAGCATCGCGCGCTGGGCCGGCTCGCAGGAGTCCTTCGGCTCCCTCGGGCTGCCGATTCTCGCCCCGGGCCGGCCCCTTCCCGGCGTTGACCGCCCGCTCGTGAGCCAGGAGGTCGGAATCGGCCACGCCTCTCCGAAAAAGGGCGAGATCGGGTGCGCTCTCACACAGGGGCGCTGGCGCCTGGTCTACAATGATTTCCCCCATTTGGCGGGCGACTGCGTCGTTCGGACCCTCATCGGCCCCTCCCCGTCGCGGGTGGTCGGACGCGCGCCGCTGGATTTCCCCGCAACGTCGCTGCGCCGGGCGCGCCGCCTGGCGCCGGGCGTGGAACTCATCCGTCTCGCCCTACATACGCCTTACGCCGAAGCGAACCGCGCCTATGGGTTCTCCGGCCGGCTCGCCATCGAAAACGACCAGGGCGGAACGCTCCACCTGCGCGTGCGGCTGCCCGGCTGCGAGCCTATCGCCTTGGGGCCATTCCGTTGCGAAGGCCCGTACGCCGACTTCGAAGGCCAACTGCCGCCGGTGGAGACCGACCAGGGCGCCCCGGCGATCCTCGGCGTCTGGGACGCGGCGTGGAGCGAAACGCCGAACCCCTCGGCCCCGCCGCCCGATTCGCCCGATTGGACGCGCCTGTTCGCGTTTCCGATCCACACGCCCTGGATGTTCGGCGACGACTTGCTCCTCGTCGGCGCCAGCTTCGAGCCGGTAGTGGCTTGCCCGGGCGACTGGGTCCGGATCAACCTGATTTGGCGTTGCTTGCAGGACTTGGATCTCAAGAAGACGTTCACGGTTCAGGCGCTGGACGCCAACGGAGGCGTCCTTCTGGACATGGAACCGCAGTTGTTTCTTTGGTTCTGCAAGAACAAGCGCGACGAACTCCTCCAGCGCGACAGCCGCTTTGAAGAGCCGCTGTGGCTCCGCGTTCCGGCCAACGCGCCGGCGGGGCCCGTGCGGCTTTGCGTCCGCGTCTCCGACTCGGATAGGACGGCGCTTCCCGCCGACGCGCTCGTGGCGGCGAACCGCGTCGAAGGCCTGAAGGAGCTGATCCGCCGCGACGAGGACCCGTTCCACTTCGCCCTGCCGGACCCCGAGTCCATCGCGCGCGAGCCAAACCAGCCGTCCATGGCCGCCGCCCTCGCGCAGTACGCGCGGCGCTTCCCCGAAGAGGGCCAGGCCATGTTCCTGCTGACCGCGCTGACCGACGATCCGCGGCAACGCGAACAGCGCCTGCGCCAATGCCTGGACGCGGTCCCGCTTCACCGCGGGGCGTTGGAGCGCGCGGTCGACGAACCTTGGGGCGCGCGGTTCACCCGCGAACTCAAGCAGCTTCGCCCTCCGCTCGACTGCGACTTTCGCTTCCTGGAGGCGATCCGGCTGCGCGGCTATGACGTGCGCCGCTCGCCGGAGAACGACACCTCGCTGTATTTCACCTTGTATTGGGAGGCGTTGGCGCCGGTGGCGCGGCCCTACGGCGTGGAATTGCGCATCCTCGATCCGACGGCGCCCCCCGCCGAGGGGCGGAGCGATCCCCCGTCCACGGAGGTGTTCTGGTTTCTCGGCTCGCACCTGCGCCCGACGTTCGAGTGGAACGCGGGCGAATCGCTGGTGGAAACCGTCAAACTCCACTGCGCCCCGGGCCAGGGGATCGTCACGCTGTGGCTGCGCCTCTACCCCTACTGGGATTTCATCTATTCCGCGCAACTCGAGAAATACGCCCTTCCCGCCGCCCAGAGCGACGGCCAGCCCATCCAGCGCGTGGTATTCGGCCCATTTACCTATCTGGAGTTGCCGGTGGCCGAGCGGAACCTGCTGGCCTATAAGCGCGCCGACAAGGCGAACTACTTCCTCTTCGATCTGGACGCCGATCCGTGCGAATTCCGCAATCTGGTCGATGAAAAACCCGACGTGTTCGCCTATCTGCGCCAGCAGTTGGCGGCGGTCCTTTCCTCCGACACCGAAAAGCCGGAAACCGCGGGCGCGAACGCCGTCATCTCGCCGGAGACGATGGAGAAACTAAGGGCGATCGGCTACATCGACTGATCCGATGCCCCCCGATTGGAAGCCGTCCGATACGAACGCCGGAAGGCGTCGCTCCGAACCGGGGGCGGGTGTTTTGTCGGATGTTCGCTCCCTTGACTTGGCGCCGCGGCCTTGTTATAAGTTCTTCGAATATTGTGTTCGGCATACTATGCCGAATTGCTATTTCGTGGGCCGCGGAAGAGCTCATTTCCCCTCAGAGGGGTGGTTTCGCCCAATGCCACTTGCGGCCATGGAGAGCCTGAAGATCTTTTGCGACGTCGTGCGCCAACGCAGCTTCTCCGCCGGGGCCACGCTCAACCACGTGTCGCAGTCCGCGGTCAGTCAGGCCATTTCCCAAATCGAAAAACGCCTGGGCGTTCGGCTGATCGACCGCTCCACCCGTCCGTTCACCCTGACATCCGAAGGCGCGATGTACTACGAGGAGTGCCGCGACCTGGTCGACCGCTACGTGGCCTTGGAGGCCCGCCTGCGCTCCAACGGCTCACAAACGGTCAGCCGCGTGCGCGTGGCTTCCATCTACTCGCTGGTCCTCTACAACCTGTACCAATACGTCGAACCATTCAAGAAACTATACCCCGAAGGTTCAGTCACATTCGATTACTTGCACCCCAACGAAGTCTACGAAAACGTGTTGAATGAGAAGGCGGATCTGGGGCTGCTCTCCTGTCCGCGGACGATGCGCCAACTGGAAATGATCCCGTGGCGCGACGAGCCGATGGCGCTGGTCTGTCCGCCGTCGCACCCGTTCGCCCGTCGGTCTGGCGTCGCGCTCAAGCAGTTGCAGGGCGAGGAGTTCGTGGCCTTCGAGGCGGGGTTGGCCGTGCGCAGTCTGGTCGACCGCTTTCTGCGCCAGCACAAGGTCGACGTGCGCGTCACGATGGCGTTTGATAACATCGAAGCCATCAAGCGCGCCATCGAGAACTCCGGAGGCGTCTCGATCCTGCCCAAGCCGACCGTGCAAAACGAAGTGGCCAACGGGTCGCTGGCGGTGGTTCCGCTGGAAGGGCTGGCGATCGCGCGCCCGCTGGCCATCGTCTATCGCCGCAAGCGCATCCTTACCCCCGCGATCCTCGACTTCATCAGTCTGCTGCGGGCCGATGCCGGCGCCGCCGTGGCGTCGGCGGCAAAGTAGCCCCGGCGGCAGAGCGGCGTAGGCTTTCCGGCCTGCGCTTTGCCTGGACTCGGTTTGCAGCTGCGCAGGCTGGAAAGCCTCCGCCACGGGACAACCAGCGCTATTCCCTGGACGCCAGGTGAAGGTCCGCGGCGACCGGCAGTTCAAACTCGCCGCTTCGCATAAGCCGCGTAGAGAAGAAGAGGATTTCCAGGTTTTCGACTTCGTGTGTCTGTGTCGCTCATCACGACAACTACCACATATCTGCCCTTCCCCTCGTCGCCGAACCAGCGAGAGAACAGCCTGGAGTCTCTCGATCTCCGGCTCCGCCGGATCTCATCCGGCTCTTTCAGCGTCAGGATTATGCGCTCTCTGTGCCTTGGAAGCAAGTCAGGATGGTGGTCGGCGATGTGCCGTTCTCGCTCATCCGTCATTTCCACCTGAGCATTCAAGTAAGGGCAGAAGATGAGCAACATGGCGTCTCTCGCGTCAGGTCGTTGTTTCCCCAGAGAAACCTTGCGGACGAGGCCGTCCGCGCCTCCAGGAACCGCATGGGAGAACGATCAATGGAGCCGACGCGGCCATCGGCGCTCCCAGGGACCGTCAATACGTTCCATACTTCTTCGCGCACTCCAATGCGAACTGATAGGTCTTCAACTGGACGCTGTGGGGGATCGAGTGGTCGGAGTGGAAGATGTAGCCGCCGCCTTCCTTGCCGCACAGCACCTTGACGCGCACTTCCTCTTCCACCTTCTCCAGGTCGTTGGTTTCCATGGCGCGCACGTCGACGTTGCCCTCGAAGCCGATCTTGTCGCCGTAGAGCGGCTTCAGCCGGCGCAGGTCGCACCCCGCCTTGACCTCCATCGCCTGCAGCATGTCGATGCCGCTCTCGATGAATCCCGGCACCAGCGGCTCGATGAACCCGCAGGAGTGGAAGATCACCGGCAGCCCCTTCGCCTTGAGATGCCGAATGATCCGCCCATTGTGCGGCAGGACCAACTCGTTGTGCATCGCCAGGCTGATGAACGGCCTGGCCTTGAAGCCCATGTCGCCGAAGATCATCACCCCGTCGGGCAAGCCGATCTTCTCGAACGCGTAATCGCAGCAGCCGATAATCATGTCGGCGAACGCGCCGAACATGTCGTGAATCCACTCCGGCTCCTCGATCATCCCGATGCACATGTTGACGTGGCCGGCGACGTTCTTGCCGAGCTCGAAGATTTCGGCGAACGCCAGGGCGAAAAAGCGTTCCTCTTCCCGCGCCTGCTGCTTGAGGCGCGCCAGGGCGTCGAGGTTGATCCGTTCCGGCTTGAACGTGCGGAAGACCTCGGGGAAGCCGTGAGCGCGCCAGGTTTCGCCGTTGCGCACCGTGAAGTCGATGTGCTCGGGGGTGCCGGCGCGGCCCTTCCAGTGGCGCATGGTGGCGAGGTTGGCGTCCTTGGCCGTGACCCATTCGTCGGTCTCCTCGATCACCTCGTGCCGCCCGGGAAACGCGACCAGGTTGAAGCCGCCGCCGTGGATCATGTCCAGCCCGAAGAAGCGATGCGGGGGCGTGGCCTCAGGATAGCCTTGCGCCTTCCACGCCTTCAGCGTGTCGCCCCAAAACGATTCGTCCAGCCCGACGCGGTCGGGGATTTCGCGCCGGAGAATCTTCTGAATGCGTTCCCGGCTGCTCAACGTAGCGCCCATCAACGCATGCTCCTGTATCGGGAATCCGACCCATGGGACCTATAGGGCCTATACGAACGAATCACGGCCGCATCGGCCGAATGCGCTCCTGGCCGCTGTCGAGCGGCACGAGCGGCCGCCAGGCCGCGGTGCGGAACGTGATGGTGAACGGCGTGTTGCCGAACTTCTTGTCATCCACGTTCGTGAGGCCCGAGGCCAGGCTCACCGTGTACAGCGTGTCGGGGCGGAAATCGCCGTAGACCTGAACGCTCGTCCAGCCCGAATGCGAATCCGACACATAGTCCAGTTTCGGGTTGGCGCTCAGCGACGGCCGGATGGAGACCGACCGCGGCGTCAGCGATCGCGGCTTCAACTGGTCGTTGAGGTAAAACGTCACCGGCGTCATCGGGTCGATCCCCGCGCTTCGCGACCCGTCCTGAGGATACGAGCCGACGACCTCGGGGCCGGCGGTGCGGAATTTGAAGGTGTAATCCTTGGCCATCGCAATGCCGTCGAGGTCGACCGCGCTCTTGCTGATGGCGACCTGGTAGGGCGCGTCGAACTTCACGTACCGGCGCGGGGATGTGCCCAGCAGCTCCACGTACAGCAACCGGTCGCTGCTCTCCGGGCTCTCGTTGCCGAAGAAGATCTGGTAGTCGACCTCGGGCGTGATCTTGAAGGCGCTCTTGACCGACTCGCCCTGCATCGGCTTGCTGAATTGCACGATCACCGGCACGCGGTCGACGACGTGGACATCCGTGGCGCCGTCGGCGGGCTGCGTCTTGACCACCCGCGGGGGCTCGATGCTGCGCTTCAGCCGCAACTCCCCCACGTCGACGGTCTGGCCTTCGGTCACCTCCACGCCGTCCATCTCGAACGTCTCGTAGCCTTCGGCCTGGGCCACCGCCTGGTACGTGCCCACGGGAACCTTGTCGAACGTGAAGCCGCCGTTCGGCGCCGTTAGGGTCGAGAACGGCGTGCCGGCCAGCGCCACCGCGATGCCGCTCTGGCTGCCCTGCGAGCCGTCGCGAAGGGCGCGGCCCGTGACCGAGCCGACTGGTTGGGGCTTCTCGGCCTCGATCAGGTACAGAGCGACCTTGGCGCTGTCGACGAATTGGAGGTCCACCTGCACGGGATGCTCCAGATCGTAGCCATTGGCCTCGGCCGACACAGTCAACAGGGACGGCGGCAGGCCTTCGAACTGAAACGTCCCGTCCGGCGCCAGTTTGGCGGTTTTGTTCAGGCCTTCGACGCGCACGGTCACCAGGTCGAAGTCCGCGCGCGGGTTGCGGTCGGCGCCAAACATGTACACCTGTCCGCTGATGACGCGATTGGCTTGGAGCTCTTCGCGCGCCGCCAGTTCCACGGGATCGGCGCGATTGTCCGCCTCGCGTTTGATGTTGATGGGCTGCTCCGCGCGCGCGTAGCCGTCTTTGAGAAACTCCAGCCGGTAGGCGCCCGGCTCGACCTTGGCGAAATAATACTCGCCATTGTTGTCGGTCTCCACGGCGTTGCCCGTCTCCAGGATGCGCACCAGAATTCCGCCGTGCTTCTCGGCGTCTTTCAGCGTGGCCCGTCCGCTGAGCGAGGCCGCCCTCTCTGCCGCCGCGGCCGGGGCCGAGGCGGGCTGCGACTCCGCGGCGCCGGCCGAAGCTTTCAAGGTGGCCGAGGCCATGCGAAAGGTCTTGCTTTCGCCCGCCGGCAGGTTGACGCGATCCACCAGCGCGTCCTCAAACCCCGATTTCTCGGCCAACAGCTCATACGAGCCGGGGGGAACGTTGTGCAAGGTGTAGGCGCCGTCCGAGTCGGTCAGACAGCTGATCGACGTCCCGCCGAGGAAGACCAGGATGCCGCTGTGGCGGTCGCGCCCGTCCAGCAGGACCTTGCCCGTGATGGTGTGGTTGGCCTCGGCGGGCGCGGCGGGGCCGGCGCCGCCGCGCGCCCCGGGGCCTCCGGCCGACCCGCCGTCGCAGCCGAGGCCGAGAAATGTCGCGGCGAGGGCCGCCAGAAGGGGAACGCACGAACGCGCAAGAGTCTTCATCGGAGCAAGCCTCGCTTAAAACGCCGCTTGATAGCCCACCCGCGCGAGCGCGTCCTCGATCATCTGCGCGCGGACGCGAGCTTTGGTCTCCGCTTCGATTTCCGCGACGATCCCCGGCCGCGCCGCGTCCAGCGCCGTCGGCGGGGGCGAAACGACCTCGTCGATCCACAACACGACCGCCAGCCGTCCATAGAGGAACGGCTCGCTCGGCGTCCGCGGCGCCAGCGAGGCGAGGACCTCGGCGTACTTCCCCGGCCTCTCTTCCGCGAGAATCTCCCCGACGTAGCCGCCCTGTTCCGCCGTGCGCGGCTCCTGAGACGCCTTCTTCGCCGCTTCGATGAAATCTTCCTGGGTTTTCACGCCGCGCACGGCCTGGCGCATCTGCGCGAACGCCTTCTCCTCGGCCGTCCGCCGTTGCGCCGGGTCCTCCAGGTTGGCGGCTGGATCGAGCGTGACGACGATCTGCCGCACCCGGTAGCGCTTCGGCGGCGTGAACCGTTCGATGTGCGCGTCGTACCAGGCGCGCGTCTGCTCGCCGCTGGGCGGCTGCGCCGTGGCCTCGCGCGCCGCCTCCTCGAGGGCCCACTCGGCCGTGAACCGGTCGGTCTGAATCGCCAGGCGCGGCGCCAGGTCGCGATCCTCGTAGACGCCGGTCTGCTCGGCGTATTCAAAGAGAATTTCGCGGTACACCTCCGGATCTCTCTGGACCGCCTCGTTGACCTGCGAGACGCTGACCGCCTGCTTCAACTCCCCGGCGATGGGGCTGCGCATCAGTTCGCCCTTGGTCCACATTCGCCGGCGGGTCTTGACGACCGTGTCCGAGCTCGGGGCATCGGGATCGAGCGCCGTCTTGTAGTCGATCTGGGCGTTCCTCCAAATGTCGATGTCGCGCAGCTGGCTGCGCTTCTTCAACTCCTTGTCAAACAAGTCCCTTCGGATCTGCGCGCCGACCTCGGCGAACGGCTTGAGGCGCTCGTCCGTGCGGCTGGTGATTTGCAGGACTTCGAAGCCGTGGCGGGTTTCAATAATGTCGCTGACCTGGTTGATCGGCAACGTGCGCGCGGCCTCGAGGATCTCCGGCAGCATGGGGCTGGTCCCGAACGGCAGCGGGCCGATGACCCGCCCCTTGTCCTCGGCCTCCGAGTACCGCTCGCACAAAGCGGCGAAATCCTTCCCCTCCTGCAACTGGGGGAGGATCTTGTCGCGGAGAATCTCGCGCGCCGTAGCGCGGTCGGCCACCGACATCGGCACGAGCAGCCGCTCGCCCAGCTGCAGCGGGATGAACGGCCGCCGGGAACGGTCCTGCGGCGGCGCCCAGCGCGGCAGTTTCCCCACCGTGTCGGTCAGGATGCCCTCGACGGCCGCGGGAGAGCCGGAGATCTTCCCGGCGATCAATTCCAGCGTGTCGCCCGGCTGCGCCACGTAAGGGACATACGCCGTCAGCGACAAGTGGCGCATGGAAAAACTGAACGGAACGGTGAACTCGATCTTGTTGTTGTCGTAATACGCCCGCGCCGTGTCGGTCGTGATCTCGCCAATCTCGGCCTTGATCTGGCGCACGAGATACTCGCGCGTCTCCGTGGCGCGGTTCGCCGCGATCGTGTCGTCCAGCGGCGCCGGCAGCGCCGGCCGGCGCTCGCGGTATTCCCGGGCGATTTCGCCCTCGTAGATATACGCGCGCGCCATCGCCGCCAGCGTTCGCGGCGGATGCCGTTCCAGCGACTGAGTGTTCTCCTCGGCCTTGCCGCTGGACGACAGGGCCTTCACGTAGGGAAGCAGGTCGCGAACGCGGAACGCGCCGGCGGTGGTCACGGCCAGGACCAGGCCCTCGGAGACGACCGGTCCCGAGGTCGGCTGGGAGACGGCTGGACGGGACGCCGACTGGGAGACGGCCGGACGGGAGGTCGGCTGGGATTGCGGCGCGCGCTCCGGCGAGCAAGCCGACAATGCCAGGACGCAGGCCATCGCCGGCGCCAATTGTGTCAAACGGGTAAGCACGCCCCACCTCGCGCGCCCATCAGCCCTCGCGACGGGCGCCGATGAGCCATGGAAGCAACAGGCGATTATTCGGTCCGGCTTCGGCGGATGGCAAGCAAAAAGCCGGGAACCGGGCAATGCAGGATCGCGCTCGAACCGTTCGCAATCGCCGCCGCGCATCCTCGATTTCCATCCCTCCATCTCCTCCGCCTTCCTCCTCCCCTTCACTTTTTAGTCCCTGTAGGGTCGCTAAGTTCCCCGTAGGGAATTGACAAATTCCCGTCTTGCGGTATCATGCCGCCTGTTGTCTCGAAGGCGAAAGAAAAACGAATCCACAGCCCGCCTTCGTTCCCTCATCGGGAGGAGTTTGCGCCATGACCCTAAAGCCCATGCTCGCCGAAGCCGCCCCGCGCGGCCGGTCGACGTTCGACCGCCAACTCGCCGACGTCGACTTCCCCACCCACATCCTGCTGTCCGAAGGGGCCGCCCGCCGCGGCGGCGACCTCTTCGCCCTCTACAACGAAATGGAGGAGAAGGACGGCCACCTCTTCTCCGTCCTCCAAACCCGCAAGACCGGCGTGCTGGCCAGAGAGCGCAAACTCCTCCCCGCCTCCGAAACCGACGCCGACCGCCGCGTGGCCGACTTCGTCGACGACATCCTCGACTGCATCCCCCAGTTCCCCCAGGCGCTCTTCAACATCCTCGACGCCCTCGGGAAGGGCTTCTCCGTCCAGGAGATCGTGTGGACGTATCGCGACGATGGGCGCGTCGGCGTCGCCGGCCTCAAGAGCCGCTGGCCCGGGCGCTTCTGCTTCGACCGCGACGAGCGCCTGCGCCTGCTCGATTCCCCGACCTCGGCCCAGTGGCTGGCCGCCTTGGGCGGGTTCGACTCCGGCCGCCTCGAAGCCGCCAGCCGCCCGTTGCCCGAGCGCAAGTTTCTCGTCTTCACCTTCGGCGGCCAGTACGGCAACTCCTATGGCAAAGGCTTGTGCGCCCGCGCTTACTGGTACTATTGGTTTAAGAAAAACAATTTGAAGTTTTGGGGGCTGTACAACGAGAAATTCGGCGCGCCGACCGTTGTCGCCAAATACCAGCACGGCGTGACCGAGGAAGAGCGCCGCCGGCTGATGGAGGTCCTCGAAAGCCTCCAGTCCGACGCCGGCGTGGCCATCCCCGAGAACATCACCCTGGAGTTCCTCGAAGCGCGCAACTCCGACGGCGGCGCCACCTACCAGGCCCTCGGCGACTGGTGCAACGACGAGATGGCCAAGATCGTCCTCGGCCAGACGCTGACCTCCGGCGAAGGCCGGCGCAGCGGCTCGCTCGCCCTCGGCCAGGTCCACGCCGACGTGCGCCGCGAATACATCGAATCCGACGCCCGCGACCTGATGGCGGTGATCAACGGCCAACTCATTCCCTGGATCGTCGCCTTCAACTTCCCCGCCGGCACGCCTTCGCCCCGCTGGATCATCGACCCCGCCGACGAGCCCCTGTGCGAGGTGCTCCGCCTCACCCGAGAAGAGCG
>JAPLSS010000012.1 GCA_026398515.1 Candidatus Sumerlaeota bacterium
ACCACCTCGGCCCGCTGCTCCACCGACAAGGCGCGCTCCACGCGCTCGTCCTCCAACGCCAAGGCCTCCATCCCCTTGACCTGGACGTGGCGATGGATCGCCGCGTCGTCGACCGGCGAACCCCACTTCGCCGCCACGGCGGCGGCATGCTCGTACGAAAACGTCATCGCCGCCGTGTAGCAAACCTTCTCCTCCAGCGCCGGCGACATCGCCGCGTGCGGCCCCAGCCCCCACAACTCCCGGATCGGCGACAGCCATTCCTGCGTCCGCCGATCTTGCCCATACGCGGCTTCAATGGCGACTTCGCCCACCACCGTCTTGATCGTGATCCGCTGAATCCTCACCCGGCGCAGCGGCTGATGGCTGAGGGGGGGAAATCGCCCCTTGGCCATCGGCCAGACGCTGCAACTTCTCCTCCAATCTCCGACGCGTCCATTCGCGTCCTTCTTCCAGGGTCTCCAGTTCCACCTCGGCCAAAGGCGAAACGGCGCGGCGCGGCTTCTCCAGCATCTCTACAGGCCTCACGTCAATGGGATCAATGCCCCCTCCAGAAACAGGGATGCGCAGCTCAATCTCGCCAATCCGCGGTAGCAGTGTCAAGATGCGCCCCGCCGGTAGGGAACAGGGGAAAATGAAATCCGTCGATCAGCTATAAACGCCGATCTTTCAAGGGAATTACAATGGTTTTCCACAAAAGTTCCACAAAACAAATAGGAAAACGCCCTACGACGAATCGTAGAGCGTTGATTCCACTTCTGATAGGATGGCCGGGGTGACTGGATTTGAAAATCTCCGGCGGCATTTCGCAAGTCGAACAGATTCAACGCTAAACCAAGAGTGGCCAGCATTCTACAATGAGCGCAAGCCCCGTTGACGCCGCCCTTGGACCCCCCTCAGAGGGGGGCAGTTTAGCAAGTTGTAGCACGGTCCACTGTGCAGTCTCGGCCGACAAGACCGCGTCGGAGAGGACATTGGTCTGTTTTTCATCCCGATCCGAGAGCATCAATACCCCCTTTGCTGGGCATCCCTAATCCGACGAACACCGCAGGGACCCCTCCCAGGAAATAGAAGCATCATGCTCGTAAGCGTCCGACCAACCCCATCTTCCTTTGCCGCGTGGGATCGGCCAGGCTTGGGACCACCCATTGGGGTATCTCTGGCCAAGGCGGTGAAGGGCGATGGGGCGTGGACGCGAGCGGGACGAGTCGAAGGAGTCGTATTGGCGGGAGCAGGTGACGCGGCAAGCAGCGAGCGGGGAGTCGGCGCGGGGGTATTGCACGGCGGCGGGGCTGTCGGAGTCGCGGTTTCACTGGTGGCGCCGGGAGATCCGGGCGCGGGATGAAGGGCGCCTCGGACCAAGCGAGAGAGTTTCGGCGCCGATCCGGCTGGCCGAGGTGATTGTAGCGTCGGCCGCGGCGCCGGTGGGGCCCTGGAGCGGGGTGGAGGTGGCCCTCCCGGACACGGGGCTGGCGGTGCGTCTGGCGGTGGGGTTTGACGAGGGGACGCTGCGCCGGGCGTTGGCGGCGCTGTCGGGAGAGAGCGGATGCTGAGCCTTCCGCCGTCGGTGCGCGTGTTTCTGAGCCTCTCTCCAGCGGACCTGCGTCGGTCGTTCGACGGATTGTCGCGGCTGGTCGGGGAGGTGATCGAGGAGGACCCGTTCAGCGGCCATCGGTTCGTCTTCCGCAACCGGCGGGGCGACCGGGTGAAGATCCTGTATTGGGATCGTGACGGATTTGCTCTTTGGTATAAGCGCCTGGAAGCGGGGACGTTTCGCTTCCCCGTGTCGGACGGGGCGAGGCTGTGCGTCAGCGCGGCGGACCTGGCGCTCGTGCTGGAGGGGATCGACCCGGCGAGCGTGCGGCGGCGTCCGCGCTATAAAAAATAATTAAAAATAATGCTTGACATATACAATATCATACATTAGTCTCCCCGCATCAGTTGGAGAGACGCCCCGGATGCCCGTTCGCCTGCCCCTGGACCTGCCCGACGAAGTCCCTGCCTGCCACAAGTTGATCGGCGAGATGGCGCGCGACATCGAGGGGTATCAGAAGCGCATCGACGTCCTGACCCGCCGCCTCTTCGGGCGCTCGTCGGAGAAGATGGACCCCAACGGCCTGACCTTCTTCGGCCAAGACCAGCTGGCGGCCCCCCAGCCCGCGCCCGAAGCCCCGGCGCCGCCCGCGGAGTCCAAGAAGCCGCGCCGCCGCCATCCCGGACGCAAGCCGTTGCCGGCGGATCTGCCGCGTCAGCGCGTCGTGCACGACGTGCCCGAGGAACAGAAAGTCTGCCCGGAATGCGGAGCGCAGAAGAAGCGCATCGGCGAAGATACGAGCGAACAACTCGACTACATCCCCGCCTCCATCGTCGTCCTCGAACACGTCCGCCCCAAGTACGCCTGCCCCCGCTGCCAGGGCCACGTCGCCCAAGCCGAGATGCCCCCGCAGCCCATCGACAAGGGGCGCCCCGGGCCGGGCCTGCTGGCCCATGTCCTGACCAGCAAGTACGCCGACCACCTTCCCTTGCATCGCCAGGAAGGCATCCTGGCCCGTCACGGCATCGACCTGACCCGCTCGACCCTGTGCGACTGGACGATGGACTGCGCCGATCTGCTCTCGCCCATCGTCCGTGAAATGAAGAAAGAGATCCTCCGGTCCTACGTCCTCCAGACCGACGACACCGGCGTGCCGGTCCTGGAGCCCGGCGGCACGCACCGGGGATGCCTGTGGACCTATCTGGGCGACGACCTTCACCCCTACATCGTTTACGACTTCACCTGGACCCGCGCCCGCGAGGGGCCCAAGGACTTCCTGGACAACTTCGAGGGCTATCTCCAGGCCGACGCCTACAGCGGCTACGACGCCTTGTTTGAGACGGGCCGGATCGTCGAACTGGCCTGCTGGGCCCACGCGCGGCGCAAGTTCGTCGACGCCAAGCCCTCCGCCCCCGTCCAGGCCAACCAGGCGCTCTTGCAGATTCGCGAACTCTACGCCATCGAGAAGGAGGCCGGGGAGAGGAAGCCCGACGAGCGCCGCACCTTGCGCCAGGAAAAGGCCCAGCCTCTTCTCGACGCCTTCGCCGACTGGATGCGCCAGGCCGCTGCGACCGTCCTGCCCAAGAGCCCCCTGGGCGAAACCATCGCCTATGCCCAGAACAACTGGACCGCCCTGAGGCGCTATACCGACGACGGGCGCTTCGCCATCGACAACAACGCCGCCGAACGCGCCTTGCGCGCGGTGGTGATCGGACGCCGCAATTATTTGTTCTGTGGCACGGAAACCGGCGGACGCGCCGCCGCCATCCTCTACAGCCTCATCCAATCCGCCAAGCGCCACCACATCGACCCCTTCGCCTACTTGCGCGATCTGCTCGCCCGCATCCCCACCCATCCCCAGCGCGACATCCAATCGCTCCTGCCCGACAAGTGGAAGGCCGCCCTCATCGCCGCCGCCGCTCGCTGAGCCCACTTCCCCTGCGCTCCCAGCACGCATCTCCGTTTCGACCTCTCGCGTCGAATCCAGTCCATTCCCCGCTCATGTTCTCACACTTGGCGCCGCGAGGGAAGATGGGGTTGGTCGGACGCTTACCAATAGCCAGCGAGGGACCTTCCGATGATGCGGTGGGAGTGGAACAGAAGCAGCGTCGCACTCAGATTCGGCCCGACTGTACCCATACCGAGGATTTCCCTGCTCTTTGCATGCAATGCCGAAAGAAATCCCGGTGTTCCATGGTACTCATGAACTGAGATCGACGTGCACTGTCTATGTTCCAACCTTTGTGTGATCTTCAAAAGGCCGCAAGGACTGACCACGTAGGGCTGCTATCCAGACTCTCAGGATTTGAATACCTGGTCTGCTGGACGACAAGAAGACAGATCGTGCGTACGGCTCTCAGGTTGAAATCCTGGATTGCCGAACGGGCTTCGTGATCCCAGGAATCATGCTCGCCGCTACAAAGGATCGGCTGCCAGCCAAACGCCTGGCAGTTGCGTTGCCATTGCTCCAAGAGATGGATGAATGGAACGAAAATCACTAGCGCCAGGCGCTTTTCGGTGGCGAGACGCAACGCTGCGGCCAATGCCGTGGTGGTCTTGCCAGTTCCGGTCGCCATCTCAAGGATGCCGCGGCGGTTTGCGCCATCCCATGCGGCAATTGCCTCTTCCTGATACGGGCGCAATGCCACTGGCATCGTCACGGCCGCGGCAACAGGAACAGCCGGATGGACGCTTGGCATATCATACGGGCGAGTTCGAGACGACCGAAGCCGGATTAGTCGTTCCCGCGCCATAGCCGGGATTTGGTAGATGCGAAACTGCCGGTTGCCAAACCTCCACAGGGCTTTTAGCCGATCGCGGTGGTTTTCCACGTAAGGCCGTTGTCCAGGCTCCCAGGACTTGAACACGGAAAATGCCTCTCCATTGCGGACTGCACGCAGCGTATCATTGAAAGACCCGTGAATGGCAACTTCATCCCCCGCGGAATCGACGAAATACCCCACCTTGTCGTGGTAGTCGTTCACGAGTTCACCGGCACGGGCGACTGCGAAACGGAACTCCAAGACATCATCCGCGACCATCCAAGCAAGGCAGTTGAGGGTATCAGACTCGAGGCTCTCACTGATCTGCGTGATTCGCTGGTCCAACAGGAATCTTAGCGCATCGTCGTGACGCGTGCTGTCGCCCAGTTGAAGCGCTTCCCAATCACGGATCTCCAGAATCGGCGCGGCCACGATCCGCACACGACCTCCGTTCTCCACGAGTCCGCAAATGCCTTGGGCGGCCAGCCGGAGCCAGCCGGAGGTGAAGAATCCCACGCCTCGCCAATACTCAACCGACTCCTTGAGCAAAGGAACTTGCAGGTCGCGAACGATGTCGCAATCTGCGCTGTCATAGACGGGAAGCAAGGGAAGGTCTGTTAGCACGCCGCAAGACTCCTCAGAAGAATCTCACCGTTATCGATTACGACCTTCTTCATGCCGCCAAGCAGGCCGGGCGTGAGACGGCCAGAGATCACCCCCGTCGTTCGGAGTTCGTCCTCGAACGCCGCAAGATTGCAGGCTCCCTTGCGTTCCCGCAGCATCTCAGCGGCTAGATCCTCCAGCGTGCGAATTCCAAAGCGATTGTTCGCAGGAACATAAACGTTCCGAGACCGGCCTATCAAGATTCCTATTTGCGCTTTCTCAAGCACATCAGCCAACAAGGAACGCGTCCAAGGACATTCATCTGGAAGATCCGGAAGCATTGAAGATTCAATCAACGTAGCGATCGTGACGAAGAGAGAGCCGGCTCCCACGGCCTGGTGGTATTCATGCAGCGCCGCTTGGCGCAACGCTTCTCGCTTTTCAGGGGTCCACTCAAGCGTGGCCGGGTGCACCAAGCAGTCACCACCAACCCGAAAGAGAGCATTGCCCCGCCCGGCTCTCTCAATGTAGTAGGGGGAAAAGGACTCTTCCAGTTCGCTGAAGGGGCAAAGCCCTTGGCATTCGCGCACCGCCTCTATGATCTTTCGGATGACGCCCCCAGCTTCCCCTCCTCTCGCATCGGAAATCCAAGGGTATTCAGGCAGGTCGAATTGGTCAGAGTAGTACATTCGCAAGAGCGAATACAGCATTTGCGGTCCTTCGATGCCTTGTCGTGCGCAAGTAACCTCTCTGTCCTGATATACGCTCGCAACGGAAAGGTGGTTACGCTGAGCGTTCAAGGCGGATTTCAACTCGTCAGCGATCCTGCAAAATCTCCTCCTGTCAAAAGGGAACAAGTCACGGTGAATGAGCCTATCGCCATCAGCTCGCAGGATATTCTCGGATCCCGCCAGTGATTGCGCGAACTGGGACTCCTTCAGGCAGACGACTTGTAGAATGTGTTCTTTCGCGGCTTCCAACCTAACGAAACCATCCGCGTTTGCAACGTAGTTATCCAACGCGGCCCCAATTGACAGGGGCTCCTCTTCTTTGTCCCTCAACCGGATAATGGGATACCATGGACAGTCGATGCGAGGGTGACCCCGTAGGCGCATACAGCTGTAAAGCGCGACTTCATTGGGGATTTGGCTCTCGCGGCAACGTCCCTCGTAGTTCATAAACGCGCCCCACACAGAGACGAATGGGATGTCCTTGGCAAGCCGTCGAGACGCCCAGCCATAAACAGCTTCAAGCAACTCGCCTGGAACGGAGGCGTGGTTCTGATGAACAAAGGTTCCGCGATCCCATGACACTACCCCATCGGCTCGCTCTGCCGCCGCGTGAAGCGTGTGGTCGGACTTGCCAGATAGGTCCCGATAGTCCTGGAGCAACGCCCGCAATTCCGTGAAATGGCGAGGTTGGCGAACGCGATCCAGAGTTAAAGCCACCGCAGCGGCGAGCCTCCCATAACGCAGCGTCCACTCGTCCTTCGAGTATAGATTTCCACCCTCAATGCGCCCTTGATTGCCGAAGACAGGGTCTCCCTCGATGAGGTATTGCATGAACGCAGGAGATATGCCCGCGATTGAGTTCTCCTGACAGGTCGAACACACCGTGTTATGGAGTGCGGAAGTGGCTTCTGATACAGGCAAGGATGCAAGATCGGACAGCATCTCGCCAAGTCCGGCGGCTATTCGCTTGCATTTCAAACAGGGACAGTTGACCAGTGTGATGGTGCCACGGTCGCCGACCTGAAATTCGGGCCAAAACGCGAGAATCTCCGTAAGGATCCGCACAGGTGGCGCGGCGGGCCAGCCGAACCGCGCAGCCGGATTTTCAGCAAAATCTTCGAAACGTAATAAGTCGCAGAAGGCCGCCAACAGATCTCTGGCTGTATTCGAGAAACGATGGAGGCGCTGTAGTTTCGTCGGGTGCCGCATGGTATCAACGGCTTTGGCGCAGATCTGGCGTACTCTCTCTCTCGTCACCCCGAGGAGATTGCCAGTCTGCTCCAAGGTGCGCGCTCGCCCATCGTCGAGGCCCTCATACATGGCGAGGACGTTGAAGTCGCGCATCCGCACCCCAGCGCTCTTGGCGTATGTTCTTAACAGCGCGGCAAATTCGGAAAAGTCGAGCGAGGATTCGGGCGATTCTGGTCTCAGTATCGCCTGATGTGCCGCATTCCTAACTTCTACCAGGGACCTTCTGCCGAAGTTCTTGCATCGCAGAAGATCCTGGCCTGACTGAAGGAGGAGTTCGCCGAGGGTGCTGACCCCTCGGCTATGAAGGACATTTTCAGAACGAACGGACAGATTGAGAGCTGCGATGTCTAGTGAAGGCAGGTAGGAAGGATGCAGGCAGGTCAGTCCAGGCGGCGGCATCAGCGAAGAGAAGAGTGGCAGGCGAGCAAGTGTGTCAGGTGTTACTTGGTGGCTCTCCAAGAGGACGATTTCAGATTCTGCGTTCGCCTTTTGTGAACCGGGCTCCTGCAAAGGCGCCCCTCTCAAGATGACCTCGCGGACTGCATTACGCACCTCTGATAAGCACTTCCTCCCAAAGGCCCACCACCGTCTCAGCATTTCGTCACTATGTTGCTCCAGGAGAGAGCGCACTGACGTGATCCCTCGCTGTGCCAGCACCCGCCTAGTTCTCACCGATAGATCCAGTGCCTCGACGCTTACGTCGGGAACAAGACCCACGGGTATGCTGACTCTTTCGCCTTTGCGTGCCGGAGAGGAAAAGAGCGGCATGCTCTCTAGCCAACGCTCAAGCGAGACTGAAGCTGAACCGTCGCCAGCGTGGTCCGACCAAAATGTCTGGTTCGAAGAAGTCGTTGCGCTGGCGAAAGAAGCAACTGGCCCAAGGTTGCGATATGACAGCGGTCCAAGGCGTATCGTGCGCGGACGGGAAGGTCTACGACTTCGATTCCTATATGCGGTTGAAAGCTCTCGTGCAGGTCTTCAAGACGGAGCGCCAACTGAAGTGAGGAGAACAACGGCAAAACGCGAAGCGACTCCCAAATGGCCGGTTTGTCTCGAAGGATCTCACGCAGCGATTGGGGAAACTCCGTCTCCAAACTCCTCCTCAGGTCTCCCTGAATCCCCAGCAGCATTCCACGTTCGTGTCTACCATGGAGCTGGGGAAAACGGCATCGTGGTGCGTCTAACAACGCCAAGTCGAGGATCGTCTTGACGCCAAGACTCCTGAGTGCAACCGCTAGGCTGAATGGTACCTGGAGCGATCTGACTGGGTCTTCGACGTTCATCTTGCGACAATGCCCATTGGTTCGGATTGCGATCAGATTTCGTTTTTCCGCTT
>JAPLSS010000001.1 GCA_026398515.1 Candidatus Sumerlaeota bacterium
CGTCGGTGTAGATGCCCCAGCCGCCGTAGAGAACGCAGGTCACGTCGTGCAGCACGTTGTTGCCCAGGCGCGTCCCCGGCGAAATGCCCAGCGTGTAGATCGCGCCCAGGTCGCTCAGCACGCCCAGGCCGATGTGATGAATGTGGTTGAACTCGATGATATTGTCGTGGGCCGTCGTCGGCGCGTAACCCCATTGGAACCCCACCGAAATGCCGCAGTAGGGGATGTAGGCGATCTCGTTGTGCGTGACCTGGTTGTAGGAACTCTGGCCGATCCACACGCCGTGCGAGCTGGGGAAGATCAGGCCGGTGTCGTGGATGAAGCAGTTGTCGACCACGTTGTGATCGGTGGCGGTCAGCTTGTCGCCCAGGTTCATCCTCAGCCGGCCCTGCCCGATATACGCGCCGCCGCCGCCGAGATCGTAGAGGTGGCACCGCGCGATCCGGTTGTTCTGGCAGTCCGTGTGGAAGTAGATCGCGTGCTCGCCGACGTGGGCGACCTCGCAGCGGTCGAATGAAATATGATGCGCGCCCTCGCCCTGGATGGCGCCGGCGAAGGTCGGACTGGCCTGGCCGTCGACCACCGTCTTCTTGTCCGGGAATTGCCAGTCGGCGTGCTGGAAGGACAGGCCCTGGAAGGCGATGAATTGGACGAACTTCTGGTTCGCCGCGTCGCCGTTGAATTGGATCAACTGGCGCAGGACCGGGGCGACGACTTCAACCTTGGCCATGTCCTCGCCTAGCTTCGGCCAGTACTTCAGGATGCCGGTCTTGCGATCCAGCCGCCATTCGCCGGGCGAATCGAGCGCGTCGGGGGCGTTTTCGATCACGTAGCGTTGGCGGCGCTCCCAATAGGAGATCGGCCACTGGCTCATGTTGGTGAAATGGACCTGGCGGTTTGCCTCGTCCACCGATTCGATCCAATGCATGGAGGCGGTCCAGGAATGATAGACGAACAGATTGACGTCCTCGATCCCGTCCCAGGCTTTAATGTTGGCGTCCTTGAACGTGAAGCCGATCTTGGACTGCGGGTTCATCTTTTCGTTGCGCGGGTTCTTGATCCCGGCCAGCGGGCCGTCGGTCCGCAGGTAGCCCTCGTTAGGCGTGCGGGCGCGCGGGCGGCGCTCGCCGTTGACGAAGAGTTGATGGAAATCCCATTGGCCGGATTTGGCGTCGGGAACCTCGGCCTGCCACAGTTCGCCTTCGCCCTTGCCCTGGGTCCAGCCGCTGATGATCCGTCCGCCGCTGAGGATAGGCGTTTCGCCGGGATAGGCGGCGTACGCGATGACGGCGTTCTCCGCGCCGGAGTCCTCGGGGGTGAACACGAGAGTTTGGGGGAGCATGTACGCGCCGCCGCGCAGGAGGACGAGATAGGGGCGGGGCTCTGAGTCGCGCGCCTTGGCCTCTCGAACCGCCTTCTGCGCGCGGGCGACAGTGGCGAACGGGCCGTCGGCGCCGGCGGGATCGGCCAGCGTTCCCGACCACGTGTCATTGCCCTTGGGCGAAACATAGAAATCGGCCTTCGGCGCCTCGGCGGCGCCGACGG
>JAPLSS010000902.1 GCA_026398515.1 Candidatus Sumerlaeota bacterium
GGGACTGACGGTCGCGGAGATCGCCGGCGAGTTGGAGCGGCGCGACGTTGAGGCGCAGAACGTGCGCGCAGCCTCCGCGCTGCTGGAGCGATGCGACCAGGCGCGGTTCGCGCCGGGCGCGCAGGAGATCGAAGCGATGCGCGGCGCGTTGGCGGAGGCGGAACGATTGATCGCGGAACTGGCGAGGAAGATGTAAGGGTTTTCGATTGTGAAATTCTGATTTTCGATTGCGACGATATGGCTGCTGGAACCCCAAGACTGCTCATGGCGTTTCCGTTGCGGAACATTGCCGCGGCGCTGTTGATCGTGGGCATCGCCCTGCCGGCAGCGGGCTTGGACGCGCCGCTGTCGCGCTTTCAGGCGGCCAATGAGGCGTATAAGAACCAGGATTGCCAAGCGGCGTTGCAGGGCTACGAGGGCTTGATCGCCGAGGGGGCGAAAGACCCGATCCTGTATTACAACGCGGGATGCGCGCTCGCGCAGCTGGGGCAAAAAGGCCGCGCGATCGCCATGTTTGCGCGCGCGTTGAAGATGGAGCCCCGGTTCGCCGAAGCGCATGAGAACCTTGCGCGCATCGCTCCGACTGCGCAGGAGAAGTCGGCGTTCTTCCTCTTCCTCCCCTTCGTGGCGTTGTTCCGCGCGGCGACGGCGGAAGGCTTTTTCCTGGCGGCGATCGTCGGCTGGTGGCTGTTCGCGCTGGCGGCGGCGGCGTGGATCCTCTTGCGCCCGGGCGCGGCGCGAACGGCCACGGCGGCCGTCGCGTCGCTGTCGCTCGTCGCGGCTCTCTTCTTTGGCGTCTACTTTCTTGCCAAGCAAAGCCAGGAGGGGCGGATCGAGGCGGTGGTGGTGGCGGAGAAAGTCATGTCGCGCAGCGGCCCCTCGGATAAGTACACGGAGCTGGACATGCTGAGCGAGGGGGTGAAGGTGCGCATGCTGGAGCCGCCGCGCGAAGGCTGGGTCAAGACGCAATTGCCCGGCGGGCGCATCGGCTACCTGCCGGAGGACGCGGTGGAGAGGATTTGAGGCGCGTGGGCGCCGCCGTTCCGGCAGCGAGTGGACGGGGCGGACGGCGAGCGGCGGCGGGCGCGATCCCGGGAACAACGCCGAAGAAACTAACGCGCAACGTTTCCACCTTCGCCATTGAGATTCTTGTCGCTCTTTCCGTGTGGCTCGCGCGCGGCGCGCGCATGAACCACGTGGATCAGCGGGCACTCCTTTTCCTCCTTGCCTTCATGGGCTTTGGCGTGGATCGCGCGCAAGGCGTACCGCAGGTTGGTGAAGATGTGGTCGTCGCCGAGCTTGTGGCAAAGACGCGTGCGGCGCAGGACGTCCATCAACGCGCCGCGCAAGCCGCACAGGAACAGGTCGTGGCCCGCCGCCCGCAACTGATCCACCTGCCGCGACAGCATGTCTACGCCCGAGGCGTCGATATCGTTCATGCCGTCGCAGACAATCGCCACGTAGCGCAATTCCGGCATGGCCGCCAGGCGGTCGAGAATCCGGTCTTCCAGGAACGACGTGTTCGCGAAGAAGAGCGACCCGTCGAAACGGATGACGGCGATGTAGGGGCAAGTGGCCAGGCCATTGCGCTCAGCGTCGCGGAACCTGCCGTCGGGGTGCCTCGACAAGATGGCGACATAGGGGCGCATGCGTCCGTAGAGGTGCAGGCCGAGCGACAGCAGCACGCCGACGACCAGGCCGATTTCCAGGTGTGGCGCGAAGATCACGGTAACCGCGAAGGTGATCAAACCGATCAGGCCCTGCGACGCCGAGACCTGCCACGAGTGGATCGCGCCGCGCACATTGATCAACCCGGCAACCGACACCAGGACCACGGCGGCCAACGCCGACTCCGGCACATGGTTGAATAGCGGGGTAAAGAACAGCAACGTTGCGCCCACCGCCACGCTGGCGAAAACGCTGGACATGCCCGTCTTCGCCCCGGCTTCCAGGTTGACGATTGAACGCGTAATGGACCCCGTGACCGGGTAACTCTGAAACCAAGCCCCAACGATCTTGGCCAACCCCTGTCCGATCAACTCCTGGTTCGGATCCAGCCGCTGGGCCGTCCGCGTGGCCATCGTCTTGGCGATGGACATCGACTCTAGGTAGCCTAGTAAGGCGATTACAATGGCCATGGGCAGCAGCTCCATGGCCACAAACAGGTCCCACGTCGGCGGCTGAAACCGCGGCAGACTCCGGGGAATGTAGCCGACCACGGCGCCACCGCTTGCCAAGGCAAGCGCCGATTCGTCCACCGGACCCCGCTCCAGCTGGAGCCGCCACATTCCGGGGGCTCGTTTCTGGCCGATCGGGACTTCTCCCGGGGGATAGAACGCCATCGAGCCGTCAGGCGCCTCCGTGGCCACGAATTCAAAACCTCTCAGATGACGGCGGTAGGCCTGAATCTCCTCTTTCAGTTGCCCGGCGCGTATATCAAACAGATCGATCTGATGCTGAAGATCCGCAGCCTCGGAACTGAAGCGCCCCTGACGTTGTTGCGCCTCGCGAACCCGCGGCGCCAAGGCCGCCCGTTCCTCGGTCAATCGCTCGAATTCCGTTTGCGCGTTCTTCAACCCGGCGACGGCTTCCACGGCTTCCTGCGAGCGGATAGCCTCAATCGGGGCCTGGCCGTTGCGATCGAAGCCGGTGGTCCAGGCAATCAAGGTGGCAATGGCCACCGCCGCCAGGACGTTCGGGATCTTCGGACTCAGCCGTCTAAGCCCCAGCACGATGCCCACCGTCAGACAGCCCAAGGCCAAGGTGGGCCAGTGGGTGTAGGCCGCGGCCGTCCGCGCCAAGTGGAAGACGGTCAGCAAAGGGTATTGCGAAGAGTCGACGGTTATCCCGAACAGCTCCGGCAGCTGCACCATGGCGATAACAATCGCCGCCGCATTGATGTACGCGTTCACTACCGGCACGGAAAGAAAATTCACAACCATGCCCAAGCGCAGAACGCCCAGCCCCAGTTGAACGACCCCCGCGACCAGCGACAACAGGATGGCGTAGGCAATGTACGTATTGCTGCCCGGCGAAGCCAGCGAGGCCAGCGCTGCCGCGGACAGCAACGAAGCGATGGTCATGGGGCCCGTTGTCAGATGACGGCTGGAGCCGAACAGTGCGGCGATGGCCGGCGGGATGAACGCGGCGTACAGACCGTAATACGCGGGCAGGCCGGCCAGCGAGGCGTAGGCCACGGACTGAGGGATCAGGACCATGGCCACGGTCAGCCCGGCGACGAAATCCGCCTTCAGGGTGGAGGAGCTCACCTCGGGCAGCCACGCGAGAAAGGGAAAGACGCGAAGCCACGGGGACGGGAATTGTCTGAGAGGGGCGGAGGACATCATACGCGACCGCTTTGCGGGATGGATTCGCCGGAAAGCGTCCTTTTTAGACCGCGGAGGCGTTTTTCGCAAGGGAGACTTGAGGGTGGGGTGGACGAAGTGGACGGGGTGGCTTCTTTCCGCGTTGCATCTTCCCCTTCCGTCTTGAAATGATGGAGCGGTTTGAACTTGGGCCTTTGGGGTCCCGGAAGTCTTTGGGGTCCCGGCGGTCCCTGTGCAGGATTGCGCCGCGGATGCCTCCTCGATTCTATCTGGCCCGGCCCATTGGCGCGGACGAAGCGGTCGTCGTTCTGGACCGTGAGGAATCGCATCATCTGGTTCGGGCGTTGCGGCTGGGCGCGGGAGACGAGGCGCGCGTGTTCGATTCCACCGGCGCGGAGTTCCGCGTGATCGTGGAACGCGCGTCGGCCCGCGGCGCGGAGGTGCGCGTTGCGCAGCGCCTCGTAGCGTTGCGCCCGGAGCAGAGGCGTCTGACGCTGGCGGTCTCGTTGATTCGCAACGAGCCGATGAGCTGGCTCGTGCAGAAGGCCACGGAGTTGGGAGTCGAACGTCTGCAGCCTTTCGTTTCCGAGAGGACGACGGCGGCGAAGGCGGAAGAGGTGAGCTCGACACACTCGCCGCAGGCGGAATCATCCGAAGCGCGGCGGCGGCGCTGGGAGCGCGTTTCGCTGGCCGCCTGCAAGCAATCGGGGCGCGCCCGGCCGATCGCGGTCGGCGCGACGATGCGGTTCGAGCGATTGGTCGGGGAACTCGCGGCGGCGCCGTTGGCGAT
>JAPLSS010000276.1 GCA_026398515.1 Candidatus Sumerlaeota bacterium
CGTGATAAGATACTGCCCTACCCCCTTTATACAGAGCAGCACCTTGTTCTTCGAGGCTTGGATCAGCGATCCCCAGCCGTTCCCCGGAGGCGCCGGAAAGTCGGCGCCCCCCCGGCAAAGCACAACATCCGCCTCGGCCTCCTCCGGGAGCAGCTCCGGGAGCGGAATCTGAGAACGAATCCCTAATCCGAATGCCGCATATGAAAACATCCTACTGAACCCCACCCAGCTGGACCGCGAGGCTCGCGCCCCAAACGCGGTGTCTACGCCCCCGATAGCCCCTACGTCTGCCAGGGCCAACAAGCCCGTGGCGCTTCGCCCGGAGGAACGACCAACCCCCCGCCTCCGAGACCCCTTGAGGTCAAGCGATAAGAACAGCCCTGCACTTGCTCAACTGAAACCTGCAGATGCAGGGCTGCCGAATCGCCTCGATCATGTACTCACGTATGACAACATGCCGCCTGTGCAGACCACCTCGCGCTCTGAAACCTGAGCATCTTTCGAATCCGATTTATTGGCACTGCTGCGGCGGTCATCCACCGGGATTGCAGGGATAGCTGCAATCGCCCTCCAACTCGCCCGTTGGTTGAAAGATGAGCCCGTCGTCCCCGCCGATCTTCTTGTAAGGCCCTTGCTTCGTGAGCACCGTGATCTCTCCGTGCTTGAGTAGCTCAGGGCGGACCCACGATCTGCGAGTCGTCCGTTTGCCGGTCCTTTCCATGGGTCTTCTCCTTGGTAGTTATCGTTGTGCCAGAGTGAAGCGCGTCACTATGCATTGCGTGGGGCTTTCTCCCGGTCACAAGCGCCGGGCGTCTGGCCCGCCACGGCCCTGTGAGAACCGTCCCCCTGCCTCTCAGCTGCCATCGCTTTGCGGATAGCAATTGCAGTCCCTATCGCACAACCACGTGTGATCCCATGCATCACCCAACTTCTTGCCCGTCTCATGAGTTAGATCCACAACATTGCCATGACGGCTCAATGTGGGCTTCTGCCACTGCCTTCGAGCGTGATTACGGGGTTCTTTCGGCATTCCTTAGCCTCCTGTCGACGTGCATGATTGATCTTCAGCGTTGTCTTCGCCCCACACCCCTATTGCTTTCCTGGCGCCTCCTTATGAACCATGTGATCTATATCGCCATTGCTTCCGCTATGGCCAACCTCATGCAATCGGCTCGCTACAGACGCCGTCTTCCTGCCGGGCGCCTCGAGTTTCATCTGGCTCAGTCCCAACGCCAGGAAGGCCACGTCCAAGACAGCCAGAGCGTCGCGAGTCCGAGAAACGCCGCCGTTTCTGTAGCGATCGACCGCGCCTTTCAGCACGGGAACATCCACGTATTGCTCGATCACCCCATTTCCGCGCTCAATGGCCTTCTCTACCAAGCCGAAATCAGAGTCGGAAAGGCGTCGTCGTAAGTTGGGGACCAGATTCGCCTTGTCAATTCTCCACTGGACTTCCTTTGGCAGAATGCCTTCCATCGCCCGCCGCAGAATGCTCCGCGTCCACCCCCGGCGGAGCTTCTGACCTGTCGGCAGAGCCACACAGAACTCCATCAGGCGTCGATCGAAGAATGGATAGCGGCTTTCCACAGAGAACGCCGATGCCGCCTTGTCCGTCAACTCCAGAGCGGCTTGGTAGACCGGAGATAACAGCCCGCGTTTGTGGGATTCGCGAGCAGACAGCAGAACGCCTCCGGCATCAAACGACCGCGCTCGCTCCCGGAGGTGGATGCGTTTGGCGAAGTCCGGATGGATAAGATCTCGTTCTTCTGGAAGGGAGTCGACGGGGCGCCGGCGCACTCTTCGCCACATGCGCGCCGCACGATCCGGGATGAGCGGACGCAACCCCAAACGCCAAAGAAGGCCGCCAGCGGACCTGGGACCGGGGCTATTGCGCGCCAACGCGCGAGCTTCCGCCAGCAGGGCCCAGAAGCGGCCTTTCATCGCCAATTGGGCCAGGTGCTCATATCCGTGTGAGACCGTAACGTCGCCGTCGATGCCGTCCATCAGAACTCGCGCGCCCTCGCCGTGGGCGACCTTGTATATGGCCCAGTGCATGTACTGATTCCCTGCCCACATCGGCTCTGCCACACTCTGGAACATCGCCTCGGCGTCCGTCACAGGGCTGAGTTCGTCGGCATGGATGAAGTGCGGTTTGAATCGGGCGCTGGCGACGACGGCTTCCGCATATCGGCGTTCGTCGATCAGGCGAAGGTCGGACTCGGGAAGGCTGGGGAAAATGGCGGAGAAGGTATGAAGCTGTTGGCCCTTTCCTTCGCGATCGAGAAGCCTCTGGGCGGCGCAGCAGATGGATGAGGAATCCAGTCCTCCGCTAAGGAATGAGCCGACGGGAAAAGCGCTTCGCAGGCGAGAGCCAACCGCCGCAAAAAAGAGTTCGCGAAACGCTTCCGCGTATTCTTCGTCGGAGCCTAAGCGCAGTTCCCGCGAGGAATCCAATGTCCAATAGGGCCGACATTGGGGTTGAGCTCCTCCACGGCCGATGGTCATCTCCTGGGCGGCTGGCAGACGCAGAATGTCCTGGTAGAAGGTGATGACGCGGTCTTCCCCCATTCGCGCCAGATGGTCAGCCACGCGGGTCTCGTTGAGGCGACGCGGCACTTCGGGAATCGCGAGCAACGCCCTGATCTCTGACCCAAAGACGAAAAACCGATCCGAGAGGTGGTAGTAAAAGGGCTTCACGCCCATGGGGTCGCGGGCGCAGAAAAGGGAGCGCTTCCGCGGGTCCCAGATGGCGAAAGCGAAATCGCCGATGAGTCTCGCCGGGCAGTCCTCCCCCCACTTCTCGTAAGCGGCAAGGATCAGCTCGCTGTCGGCGAGGCCATCGCGGGCGGCATCTTGGAGTCCGAGAGTGGCGATGAGGTCATCACGGTTGTCGATCCGGGCGTCGGCTGTCAGAACGAACCCGCTGTTCGCGGACACCAAGGGCAGGCGTTCGTGCAGGGATTCGGGGGTCGTCCAGAGCATTCGGTGGCCCAAACCGACGCAGCCGTCGAGCCAGACGTCTGAAGCGTCAGGGCCCCGGTGGGCCAAAGTGGAATTCATCCGTTCGAGCGTCTCCCGCTCCACGGGCTTGCCGTCTAGATGGTAGATGCCAACGATACCGCTCATGGGTCAGGCCACTCGAAACGGCGCCAAGAAAACCGTCGGCTCGAAAGATCGTCTGGGTTCTAAGAGGAATGGCGTCCACGCCAAAGCGGCCTGAAGACGAAAATTGACAGGCTCGGCAAGGACACACCTCTACGCCAGATGGCTTAATTTTAGCAACTCCCTGCCCAGAGCACGGTTCGAGCTGCGGGAACTTGGGCGACTCCGTTTAGATCGTTGTGATATTTGGATTTATCACGACCATGGGAACTGCTCTTCGGCCTGCGGAGAAGCCCGTTTAGTTCTCGGACGGCTGAGGCCGTCAAGACTTCACCGGGCAAGTTGTGTTCATGATCGAGCATTGGAAGTCGAAGACTTACCGCGCGAGCCCTCGCCGCGCCCTCTACCAGAGGGAGGGAGGAATTCCCAAAGGAGGGTGAATCGGCGAGCATGACCGGGCGTAATTCGGGAGCGAAAGCCGGGAGTGCGAGGTTCTGCTTTACAAGTGACCGTGTACGGTTGATTTTTCATGCGTTACCTGGTGAGACCGTGCCTCCGCGATAGGAACCGCTGTAACGGATGACTACAACAGCGACGCGATCCATGCCGTCGCCGACGCGAAATCCTATCTCCAAGGAGCTGCATCGCCTCTGGACACCTGCCAAGCTCTGGCTGAGGCCGTCTTCCAGGGCAGGTTTGGTCCAGGCCCTTAGAGCCTTCGATCCCGTCGACGGGGGATGGGGTTGCGCAGGCGCCCGTTTTGCTAGATCGAGAATACCCTCAGCCGGCCGGGGGGAGGAAATGACACCTTCGCAGCGGTTTGCGTTGCAACCATAATAGGTTTTGGCATCGGCGCCTCTGGCGTTCTAATCGAAACGGAACATAGGACGGATAGGTTCGGTTTCTGCTTGAATTCTTCGTCACACGTTGGATAAGATGTCAATGACCCGCGAACGAGCGGGTGGCTGCATGTCGGCATCACGCCTGTCTGCGCGCGAAGCGCCGCGTGGGAGCGGCTCTGTCGGCGTGCCCTGAGGATCGTGCTGCATCTCGTAGAAAGGAGCGTATGCCGCCTCGCATGGATTCGCCAATCACCCCCCACGCCAACAACAACGGAGATGTGATCGTCTTCGCGTCGAAGGAACAGGTGTCCTGCGACCTGGAGGATGAGACGGTCATCTTGCATCTCAAGAACGGGCAATATTACGGCCTCAATGCTCTCAGGCGATCTGGAGAAGTAGCATCACTCCGAGATGCATGCCTCCCTTCGTTCGGAAAGGGGCGTAACGCCCCGTCCAGGCGGAGAGAATCCGGTTTCCGAGAGACACGGGAGAAGCGCGCGTCGGAGCAAGACCGATCTACGGCGGCGCGACACCAGTTGGTCGGAATCGTCATTCCTTCCTCGAGTAAAGCCCCGTTTTTTCGTCATTTCAACGTAAACCCTCTATTTTCAAAGAAACGTGCCCTCGTGGGGCCGAACAATCGTCGTTGGCGCACCCCTTGCTCTCATGCCGGACGACTCGCATGGAATCGGGTTCGGCATGAACACAGTGCAATGGGGATTTGTCGCGGGGATGAT
>JAPLSS010000233.1 GCA_026398515.1 Candidatus Sumerlaeota bacterium
CGGGGAAATCCATGACGCCCGCGACTGCTCCGACCTCTTACGTCATCCCGCTTCTCGGCGCGCCCATCAACGCCCTGCTGCTGAGCGTGTTCGGCCTGGCGGCGCAGGCGCTGTTTTCGTTGCGCATCGTGGCGCAGTTTCTGGCCTCGAAGAAGCGCGGCGAAAGCTACACGCCGCCGGCCTTCTGGCACCTGTCGCTGGCCGCGGGGATCATGCTGGCGTTCTACTTCTTCGTGCGCTACGACCCCGTGGGCATGCTGCAGCAGGTGCTGATGACCGTCATCTACGTGCGGAACATTCATTTGATCCTGCGCGAGCAGCGCGGCGACGGCACGACCCATCCGTTGGCCAAGTTCCTGGCCGCGCTGACGGCGTTGGCCGGCGTGTTCTTCGTCAGCGGCCTGCTGGCGCCGCACACGCACGCCGTCGCGGACACGGCCAAGCCGGCGGTGTTCCTTCTGCCGTTCACCCACGTCGCCGTGCCGGCGTGGCTGGCGCTGACGCTGGGGTTCGCCGGCTCGTTCACCTTCACCAGCCGCTTCTTCGTCCAATGGATCGTCAGCGAGCGAGCCCGGAAGAGCATCGTGCCGAGAGACTTTTGGACCATGTCCTCGGTCGGCACGGTGATTTTGCTCGCCTATTTCATCCTGCGCCGCGATCCGGTGGGCATCCTCGGCCAGGCTCTTCCGCTGCCGGCGTATCTTTACAACATCGCCCTCATTCGCCGCAGCGAGCGCCGGGCGGTCGAACTCCACCAGGCCCTGGCGGAAATCCCGGACGCCGCCGACCCCGCCAACCCGACAACCGCGATCTAGCGGCCTGACCGAGGCCAAATCGCGGGTTGAGGATCATCGGCGGCGGAGTGGCGCAGGCTTTCCAGCCTGTGAACGGCGCCTATTCCCGATTCGTTTCTTCACAGGCTAGAAAGCCTGCGCCACTCCGCCGATGACTTTCATGTGTTTCGGAGCGCCGTGAAGCGCCATGAGGCGCTTGCAACAGGCGCGGTCCCCCGGTAGCATGGCTGTCAGCCCTTGGAATCACGATTTCTGAGCGCGCTTCGCACAGGCTCTCCCCATGACCACCGATTCGACCGCGGGGTCCTCCGCGCCCCAACCAGACGAAGCATCTGATGGCCCGGCGGCGAGTTCGCCCGCGCCGCGCCGGCCGGACACGCCGCCGGCCGCGCCGGAGCTCGCGGCCGATACCATGCCCTCCGGGCCGGAAGCGACGGGGGCCATGCCCTCCGGGCCGCAAGCGGCCGAAGCCTCGCCGTACATGCCCCCTTCCGCGCCCTGCGGGGCGCCGGCGGAATGGACGCCGCTGCCGCGGTCTCTCGCGGGCTACTGGATGTGGGCCGCGCTGCTGTGCGCGGGGATCGCCTACGCCGTCTTCGCCGCCCAGCAGATCGGCAACGCGTACGTGGACTTCGGCGACGGCAACTATCATTACATCGCTTCGCGCCTGGCCGACGGGCTGGTTCCCTACCGCGACATCATGGCCCCGCAGCCGCCGCTGCATCTGGTCATCGGCTCGTGGCTCGTCTCCTTGGGCGGCTTGTGGGGCGCCGAACTGCACGTCGTGCGGCTGTTCAGCATCCTGCTGCGCCTCGCCACGGCGCTCATCGTCGGCTCGATCGCGCGCTATGCGTTTCGTTCTCGCCTGGCTTGCCTGCTCGCGGGGGCGGCTTACCTGTTTCTCCCGAATGGACTGATCTGGAACCTGGGTTATCAATCCGAGCCGCTGGAGATCTTCTTCCTCGCCTTGATGATTCGCCTGGCGCTGCCGATGGGGTTCTTCTCGCTGGCGGGTTCCGCGCTGTTCGGCTGCCTGGCGGTCTTCACCAACATGACCGCCGCGCCCTACGCCGTGCTGGTTTCCCTATGGCTCGTCTGGCGGCGGAAGTGGCTGGCGCTGGCCTACATCATCCCGCTGTGTCTCCTCGTGGCGCTGGGGGTGTTCGGCATGGAGGCCTGGACCGGCGGCCACTATCTGGAGAACGTCTTCATCAACCAGGTCGGAACGTTCCCCAAGACCGGCCTTCTGCATTACGTGGCCGACAAGCTCTCCAGGGGCAGCCAGGACATCGCCCTGCTGGAAGGCCTGGCCGTGGCGGGGTCGCTCGTGGGCATTGGGTTGTATTGGTGGCGCGACCGCGCGCCCTTTCGCGAATTCCTGGCGCTGTTCGCCCTGGCCTCTCTGGGGTCGATCGTCTTTGTGGCCAAGGGCGGCACCGAACAGTACATCTTCACCCTCGGCGAGCCGTACGTCGCCGTCTTCTTCGCCTTCTGCCTGGCGTTGATTCTGCGGGCGGGGCGAATGGCGAAGGGGACGCTCACGGCCGGACGCCGGGTCCTGCTTTGGTTGGGGAAGAGCGCTCTGGCCGCGCTGCTGGCGGCGGCGTTCGCCTGGCAGACGCAGTGGAACCTGGAGCGCGAGGTGATCCAGGGCGGCACGCTGCAACTCAAGCCGGAGCGCGTCGAGCAGGTCTGCGAGGCGATCAAGAAATACAGCGCGCCGCGCGAGGCCATTCTCGCCCCGCCGTTCTTCGCCTTCCTGACGCGGCGCACCCTGGCCGGCGAATACAGCGAGCTGTTCATCTATCACATCGGCTACCTGGTCGAGCAGGATGTCCAATGGGATTTCGATTTGAAACGCAAGCCAATGCCGGCCCACGGCCCGTTCACCCGTAAGACGCTCGAAGTCGCCGATATGCTGGAGCGGCAGAAAATACCGCTGGTGATTCTCGACCTGGAACAACCGGGACTCATCCTTCCGATCGTCGAGGCGTTGACCGGCATTCCGCAGAACCGGATCGCCGATCTCCAGAGGGCGGCCTATTCCGCCGGCGGGAATCCGGACCAATGTCTGGAGGCCTACTGGAGTCTTCTTCTGCTGGAGAGCGCCGGGGCCACGGGCGGAATTGTCCAACGCCCTCCCGAAGGGAGATACAGGCCTCTGACAGCGGACATCTACTGGACGCGCAACACCCCCCGCCACACCGCCGCCGCCCTAAACACAGGCTGGAAAGCCTCCGCCGCAATATGACCGGACCGCCTCAAACCAGACCTTCCATCTCCTGGCTCACACGCCTCGCCCCCTGGCTGGCGCTGGCGTGGGGGGCGGCGCTCGTTCTCTGTTTCTTCCTCGGGCAACTGGCCTTTGTCGAAACCAACGGCGGACGGCGCTTGATCGGCCTGTGGGGCGTCTTTGGCGCGTTGCGCAACGGCTTTTCCTATGGCGGCGCCCCGTTCCCGATTCTCCCCCTCCTGGGCGGCCTGGCGGCGCTGTGGGTCTTTGCGCGCATCGGCCGCCTCTTCCTGCAATGCTTTGAAATCTACCTCCCGCGAACCGCCCGCTCCGCGCTGGCCCTCCTGTGCGGCATGGGGATCGTCGGCATTCTCCTGGAGCCGCTGGCGATCTTCGGATGGCTGAACACGACCGCGGTCTGGATGGTTCTTCTTCTCACCATCGCGGTTCTCTGGCGCGTCGCCTACAAGGCCCAGTCGCGTCCCCCGCGCGCCGCGCTGGCGAACCAGGATGCCCGCGTCCTGCGCCGCGCCCTCAGCGACGAGGCGCAACGCCGCTACGAAGCGACATGGATGCGACCGCGCGGCTTCGGCGGACGCGCCTTTGCTCTGGCCGCCAAGTTTTTGATCGTTCTTGTTACGGCGCTTACCTTTTATCATGCGCTCCTCTACCCGGAAACGTATTGGGACTCGTTGATTCTCTATCTCGGCTACGCGCGCATGACGTTTCTGCAACATAAGTTCCCGGTGAAGGTCGTCGCGCAGGTCGGCATCGGCCTCGGCGCCAATTATCCCCATTGGTATCCGCTGCTGGGTGCGACCGTGGCTGCCATGTGGCATCACTGGTCGGCGTTGTATCAACAACTTATGGCGCCCGTAGCGGGGCTCGCGACTACGGTTCTTGTCTATCATACCGTTCTGCGCCTCACGCGCCGCGTGAACCTGGCCCTTGCCGCCGCTTTGCTGTTTCGCGCGATTCCCTATGCCATCGCCTATGACATTTGGGCCTCGGATTATGCCATCGCCATGTTTCTCGCGGCGGCGTTTTGTTACCTTGCTTTATTATATATCGAAACCGGCATGCGGGGGTTTTTGATCGCGCTGACTCTCCTGACCGCCGCCGGAACGCACCTCAATTATCTCATGTGGATGTTCTGGGGCCTGTGGGTTCTGGCAGTCATTCTGGCGCACGCGGCCCAGGGAGTTGCGGAATCGCGCGACATCATCAGCCAGCGGATGGCCGCGGCCGAAGCCGGCATTCGCCTCGAGGCGGAGTTCGCCAGCGTGGAGCCAAGAGAGCCGTTGCGCGCCCTGGCGCGAACGCGTTGGCTGCGGACGCTGTTCGCCGTCGGCATCGCCTTGTCCCTTCCGTGGCATATCCGGAACTGGATCGTGACGGGCAACCCCGTCTACGCCTTCTTCCCCGGGATCTTCGACGGCAAGCGCATCAACCCCGAAGTCCTTCGATCGGCGTTCGGCGAATGGCGGGCAAACGGCGACGGCATCGGCGTCATCGCGCAACAGTTGTATTGGGCCGACACGCTGCTGCTGCGCCTTCGAGCCAGCTGGTATTACTTCGTGGAATGGCAGAGCCGCTGGCCGCAGTTCTGGAAGATCGCCCCGGTATTTATGGCCTTCGCTATGCCGGGGCTGTTTGCGTTCATCGTGGGTTTGGTTCGGCGATATGCCGGGCGATTCCGAAACCTGGAACCGGCGCGCGCGGAGAGAGTGTTGGACGACCCAACTCGCTTCGGCCTGATTGTCGCCGCGCTCCTGCTCGGCCACCTCGCCTATTTCTATGTGTTGGCCGATTTCTATCTCTACCAGATCATTGCCATCGCGCCGGTCCTGGCCCTGTGTGTCGCCTGGTGGCCGCTGGGTCTGGCGGGGAAGATCGCCCGGGGCCTGTTCGGGCTTCTCGTTCTGGCCGTCGGCGTCATGCCCGGCGTGGCGGTGGCGTTGATGGGGCCCAAGGCGCCGACCGACGACCTCGCGGCTTTCCGCGAGCCTTTGCAGCCCGAAAGCCAATTCTACAAGCGCGTCCTCCCCGGCGCCGAGGATATGTTCGAGCATATCAACGCGAATCTCAAAGGCGAGCGGTTGTTGACCCACGAAAACCGGGACTTGCTGATGGATCCGTCGATCACGCTGGTCCAGCTGGACGATTGGGAGGTCCAACCCTTATATGATATACCCTCCGCCGCGGAACGCGCGGCGCGGCTGAAACAGATGGGCATTCATTATTATCTACGAACCCCCATGGAGGCCAAGCACGTCGTGAACCGGCGGCTGGGGTTGGACGAGTTGATCGCCCAGGGCTTCTTGCGCAAGGTGTACGCCACCGGCGACGCGCGGAGCGGCGCTTACACTCTGTATATTCTGGAGCAAGGGGCGCCCGGCAAAGGTCGTTAGGCGGCGTGGGCCGTTCGGCCCGCGCAGAACGGGACTCGCGATTGGGCAAAGCGCGGGCTGGACAGTCCACGCCGCTTCCGTGTACCTTGACCGCCGTGAGGTGTTGTCTTTCCGTGCGATCCGCGCGTTCCGTCGGCCGGAGGCGCCGCATCTCGCTAGAAAGGCTTTCCCACCATGCAACTCCCCTATGGCGCGTATCTGGACAAAATCCTTGGCGGGTGGATGGGCAAATCCATCGGCGGGACGATCGGCTGCCGCTTCGAGGGCGACAAGCGGTGGATCGAGATCGAGCCGGGCGACGAGTTCCCCGGCGAGATCCCGCCGAACGACGACCTCGATCTGCAGGTCCTCTGGCTCAAGGTGTTGGAGGAACAGGGCGCGGCGCTCACGTCCGAGGACCTGGCCGAGGCCTGGCTGCGCTGGTGCTGGTATCCGTTCTGCGAATACGGCAACTTCCGCCGCAACTGGCGCCTGGGCATCCACCCGCCCTATAGCGGCATCTTCAACAACGAGTTCTACATGACGGGCAACGGCTGCCCGATCCGCGGCGAGATCTGGGGCTACGTCTTCCCCGGCGCGCCGGCGTTGGCCGCCCGGTACGCGCAACTCGACGGCTGCCTCGACCACGGCACGGAGGCGATCAGCGGCGAGCGGTTCTTCGCGGCGATGGCGGCGATGGCGTTCGGCGTCAGCGACATCCGCGCGCTGATCGAGGAGAACCTGATCTACCTGCCCGAACACGGCGAGATCCGCCGCCTCGTCCTTTCCGCCCTTCAGTCCTTTGACGAAGGCCTGGATCTGCGCACGGCCCGCGAGCGATTGCTGCTGCTGCGCGCGCACCCCGAGCCGTGCGACGCGCTGCTGAATGTGGCGTTCACCGTCCTGGGGCTGCTCTATGGCCGGGGCGACTGGGAACGGACGATTCACTCCACGCTCCACTGCGGCTACGACACGGATTGCACGCTGGCCACCGCCGCCGCTTTTCTCGGCCAGATCATGGGCGCGTCTCGGATCCCCGAACGCTGGAAGGCGCCTATCGGCGACACGCTGGTCATGGGCATCGAATACCGGCGCAAGGAGATGACTTTGTCCGCCCTGGCGCGCGACACGGCGCGCATCGGCGCGCTCCTCGCGCTCGAAGGCTCGAACCGCGCGATGGCCATCACGGGCGCGCCGGCCCTGAAGCCCCTGCCCAAAGCCAAGCCGCGCAAGGCGTCGCTGCGCATCGACTATCTCGACCTGCCCGCCGCCGCGCCGGGCGAGTCCGTGCGGGTCCAGGCCTTCGTCCACCTGGACCGCCCGGCGAACCAGGAATTCACGCTTCGGATCGATCCGCCGCCGACGTTCACCGTTCAGCCGCCGGCTATCGCGTTCCGCGGCGTCGCCGGCCAGGACCACGTGTTCGAATTCTCCCTGCGCGCCCGCGAAGACGTGCGGGACATGCCGATGAAGAATCTGTTCGCAGCCCGCCTGACACGCGGCGACGCGGCCCTGGCCGAGCAGGCGTTCGGCGTCGCGGGCGCGGCGCTGTGGCGGCTGCTGGGCGCGCATTTCGACGTGCAGCCCCCGGGCGAAGACTGGGATGGCCGCTACCCCATCGCCATCCATCACGAGCGGATCATGGGCTGGCGCCCCTGGGACCACTACCACGTGGGCCTGGAGCGCGAGTATCTGGCGAACGAATCTGACCCCGACGTGGACGGGCGCTTCCGCCATTGCTCGCTGCTGCTGGGCCGCCCGGCGATTTTGGCGCAAAAGGAACTGCGCCTGCGCGTCGAGGATCTCGTCGGCGTTCAGGCGGAATACTGCGCGTACCTGTGCCAGGACGTGGTCAGCCCGGCGGAGCGGATGGTCTACATCAGCGTCGGCCACAATGACGGCCACCGGATCTACGTCAACGGCGAGATGGCGGGGGAGTCGAACGAACAGATTTGGTGGACTCCGCGCGGGGCGGTGTATGCGGCCCGGTTCCGGAAAGGCGTCAATCGCGTCGTCCTCAAGTTGCTGCGCCGCTCGACCGCGTTGGAGTTCTCGATCGGCTTCAAGGAGTTCCGGGAAGGCGCGAAGCCGGGCTGGATGGACTGGCTCGTCGATCTGGCGTCGGTCAATCCCTTGGCGGGGACATCGAGCGAAGGCGTTTAGGCGGCGTAAGCTTTCCAGCCTGCGCCGCTTCGAATCGCGTTTCCGCGCGAGCGCAGGCGGGAACGCCTACGCCACGGAAACGGCGACCGGCGAGGGAGGCGGGGAACCATGGCCAAAACCGTCCTCGCGTTCGGAGAGACCTTGTGGGACCTGCTGCCCGACGGGCCGGCCTTGGGCGGCGCGCCGTTCAATTTCATCTATCGCGTCAACTCGCTGGGCGACCGAGGGCTGATCGTCTCCCGCCTCGGGCGCGACGAATTGGGCCGCCAGGCGTTCGAACGGGCGCGGGAGCTGGGACTGGATCTCCGCTTCATGCAATGGGATGAGGAGCGCCCGACCGGCACGGTGCGGGTGCAGGTCGACGCCGAGGGCAACCCCGACTTCTTCATCGTGCCCGACACGGCCTACGACCGGATCGAATCGGGCGAGGCGCTTCTGCAAGCCGCGGCCCAGGCGGATTGTCTCTGTTTTGGCACGCTGATTCAGCGCGCCGCGCCATCGCGCGAGACGCTGCGGCACGTCATCGAGGCCACCCCGAGGCGCCTTAAGTTCCTCGACATCAACCTGCGCAAGAACTGCCACACCAAAGAGACCGTTCACTGGTCGCTGGCCAAGGCCGACATCCTGAAACTGAACGAGGACGAAGCGGCGTATTTGGCCCAATGGCTGGGTTTGTCCGGCCGCTCCCTCAGCGTGTTCGCCCAGGAGATGCCACAACGCTGGGGATTCTCCCATTGCCTGATCACGCTGGGAAGCCGCGGGGCGCTGGCGGCCGAGGCGGGCAAGAGGCCGGTGTATGTCCCGGGCTACAAGGTCGAAGTCGTGGATACGTGCGGCTCGGGCGACGCGTTTTCGGCGGGCTTTCTGCACCGGCTGCTGAAGGGGGATGCGCTGGAGGAGTGCTGCCGGTTCGGGAATCTTCTGGGGGCGATGGCGGCCACGCAGGCCGGCGGGACGGCGCCGATTTCGGCGGAAGACATTCAGTCCTTCGCGGAAAGCGCGCACGCGCGAATCTGGGACGAGCGGTGCCGGGAGTATGCGTGTGAGTAGAGCCGGCGCGGACGTGGCGTGGACAGTCTTGTCCGCGCGTTCGCCGGCGCTCATTGATCGCCGTCGTCGCCGATGGCTTCCACCGGGCAGGCTTCCAGCGCGTCCTTGCACAACTGCAGTTCCTCGTCGTTCTCCGGCTGCTTGCTCACGTACGAATACCCGTTCTCCTCGCTGCGGGAGAAATTGTCCGGAGCGGTCGCCCGGCACGCGTCGCAGTCGATGCACGTGGAATCGACGTAGAATTTGCCAGGAACGTTCTCGGGAAGTTTGTCGTTTTTGTCCGCCATTCGTGGCCCTCCTGCACGGGGTTGCAACCGGATGGGATCAGGGGCGGGCGGCCCCCGTCGCCCTGTTACGACTACGCCATGCCGGCGGCCAATGCAACGGCAATTGTGGGGGTGCAATTGTGGGGGGGAGCTCAAGGGGGGCGCATCTTTCGATTTCGGGAGGTGCGCCCGAATCCCTGGGAACGCCGCGCCCGAGTTGACACGCGCGCCCGCCGGGGTTAATAGATGCGCGTCGTCCATCGCGATCCGCGCCGCCCGAGGGTCCGTTTCATGAAAGTCACGTTTCTTACGCCGCCGACTCTGGCGGGCGCGCACGAGGCGGACCGCGTCTTCGGCTGCAACTGGGGCTACTATCCCATTCCCAACGTGTTCCTGCTGACGGCCGCCGCGACGCTGGAACGCGAAGGGCACGACGTGGCCTACGTCGACGCGCCGATGGAGGGCTGGTCGCGCAAACGTCTCATCGAGTTCTTCCGCCTCGACACGAGCGACGTCTACCTGATTTACACCGTGTACCTGTCGCGCGAGACCGATCTGATCGCCCTGCACCTGCTGCGCGAACGGCGCGGCGCCGTGCCGTTCGTTTTCCTCGGCACGGCCCCGACGGAAACGCCGTCGAGTTTCCTGGTCGATTCCAACACCTTCGTCGTGCGCGGCGAGCCCGAGATGACGCTGGTCGAGATGCTCGGCGCGCTGAGCCAGGGGAAGCCGTTCGATTCGATCGCGGGCCTGTCGTATTCAGCGGCCGACGGCGCGCGGCACAATCCGCCGCGGCCCTTGATCAAGGACCTGGACGCGCTGCCCTTCCCCGCGCGCCGCCTGATCGAAAAGCACAAGATGCGGTATTACAATCCGAAGATCGGCGTGCGGCCGTTCACCGCGATGCTGGCTTCGCGCGGCTGTTCGTATCGGTGCAAGTTCTGCGTGCCGTGCGCGTCGAGTTTCGCCGCCGAAACCGAGTACAAGCGGCATTTCCACTACAAGCCGCCGGTGCGCGAGCGCTCGGTGGACAACGTGATCGCCGAGGCGCGGATGTTGCGCGCTCAGGGCTATCGGTCGATCAGTTTCGTGGACGACCAGTTTGTCTGGGGCGAGGACCGCGCGCTGGCCATCGCCGCCGGGCTGAAGGAGTTGGGGCTGGAGTGGGGCTGCCTGGCGCGGGCCGACCGGCTGACGGAGCCGGTGGTCAAGGCGTTCGCCGATTCGGGCTGCCGTTACATCGACGTGGGGGTCGAGTCGTTCCAGCAGGCGATCCTCGACGACATTCGCAAGGACATGCGGGTCGAGACGGCGTATGAGGCCATCGCCCTGCTGAAAAAGCACGGCATCACCTGCAAGATCAACCTGCTGATCGGCGCCTCGCCGCTGGAAACCGAGGAGACGATTCGCGAGAACATGCGGATCGTGCGGCGCCTGAGGCCCGATTCCGTGATGTACAACATCGCCAATCCGTTCCCGGGCACGGACTTCCATGACGAGGCGAAACGCGGCGGCTTTCTGGCCTACGAGGAATACAAGGCGGTCGGCGTGCAGAAGGAAAGCCTCGTTTCCTACCCGCACCTTTCGCGCGAGCGGATCGAGCAGCTGACGCGGCGGGCGAACCTGGCGTTCTTCCTCAGCCCGAGTTTCTTCCTGCAAAACCTGAAGAAAATCCGCTCGTTCTCCGATCTGATCAAGGCCTGCCAGGCGTATTGGCGGAAATTGTATGATTGAGATGCGCGGCGAGATTCAACCACATCAGAGAATGTCGATTGAAAGGAGATTGGCATGCCAGTGGCCGGGGGGTTCTTCGCTTTCGTCTGGTTCGTGATGATGATCGGCATAGTGGTTGGGTGGATCGTCTTCCTCGTCGCCATGTGGCGAATGGCAAAGGCGCAGGAGCAGATCGCCAAGACCTTGGGTATTGCCCTCTTGGACAAACGCCCCGAGCCTCTGCCGTCGGCGCCGCATTCGTCCGAACCCGTCGAGTGCATGAAATGCCAAGGCACAATTCCCGCGGGGCAGACGAAATGTCCCCAGTGCGGTTGGTCCTATGAGCAAGCCTGATGAGACCGCATAGCAATTCAAAAAACAACACGGTTTGAATGATCGGGGCTTCAACCAGGTTGCTCCTTGACCTGGGCAGAAGCCGCCGTCTCACGCCACGCCCGCCGTGCGTTTGGCCGCCAGCAGCGTGTTGCTCATCAGCATGGCGATGGTCATGGGGCCTACGCCGCCGGGGACGGGGGTGATCCAGCCGGCGACTTCTTTGACCGAGTCGAAATCCACGTCGCCCGCCAGGCGATAGCCGCTTTTCCTGGTCGGATCGTCGACGCGGCTCGTGCCCACGTCGATGACCGCCGCGCCGGACTTGACCATGTCGCCCTTGATCATGTAGGCCGAACCGATGGCCGCGATCAGAATGTCGGCCCGGCGCGTCTCGGCACCGATGTCGGGCGTGCGGCTGTGGCAGATCGTCAC
>JAPLSS010000693.1 GCA_026398515.1 Candidatus Sumerlaeota bacterium
CTGTGGCGTCCGGATGGAAATGTCCCCCCGCGCATGGTCCTTCACTGGTTCCGCCGTCGGTTGGATTGGTTCGCGCGCAGCGTCCGGGCCGGCGGGCGGCGGGCTCGAATCCGCCCGACGGAGTTGGCCTTTTGTCCGTCAAACTCCGTGTTGCGGCGCTATCTGGGCGATCTGCTCAGCGAAGCCATCGAGGGCTACCCGCTCAATGGGCTGATTCTCCAATCCGATGGCCTTCCGCACTCGTTGGCTTCGGAGCGCCGGGGTTGTTTCTGCCGCTTGTGCCGCGAAGAGGCCCGGGAGTCCGAGTTGGACCTCGACGACTTGCTCGGCGAGTCTCCGCCGCCCGAGGCGGTCGAAGCCTGGGATGCGTGGCGGATTCGTTCGGCGCGCGAGACCATGGCGTATTTCGCTCAGCGCGGCCACAAGGCCCGCCAGCGCCTCCTGCTATTGTGTCGAACCGCCTCGACCAAGCCCGAGGACTCGGAGACCGACGACGAGGAGGAAGGTTCGCCCGAGCGGCTGTCGCTGCGGCTGTGGCGGCCATGGGTTCAGATGGGCGCCGTGGAGGGGCTGGCCCTGGAAGGCCTGCCTTCGGATCGCGAGCGATTCGAGGAAACGCTGGAGCACAACCTGGCCTCTTGGCCCGACGAAACGCTGCTGTTCCCCGGGTTGCGCTCGGCCGATTCGGCCGAACTGGCCGAGCGGATCGAAGTCGTGCGCAGCCTCCCCATGACAGGGTTTCTTTCCGAATGGACGGGCGACTCCACCGAGGAGGCGGCCGACCAACTGGCTTCGACGTGCCTGGCGCCGCCCAGCCTGGTGGCCGAGGAGCACCCGTTGCGCAGCGCCGCCAATTTGCTCGCGGAAGTGGCGCGCCTGGCCCCGGCCGATTCCGGCATTTCCGAGTTCTTAACCGACATTCTGGCCTTCGCGCGCGAGCCGTCGGGCGTCTCCGAAATCGAGGCGCTAGACGCGATGGTGGACAATGTCCGCGGCCTGGAGGCGCGCATTCTCGGCGGCCAGGTCGACTTCGGCGCCGAGGAGCGCCGCGCGCTCCATCGGCTCAGTCAGGCCAAACGCCTGGCGCGGCTGGCCAGCCATTATGCGGGGATATGAGGGCGAGCCGTTGAGGGCCTGTCCCTGCTCATCCTGTCCCATCTTGCTTAGCCGCCTCTCCTGCCAGCGGCAAGGCCATGGATTCCTGAAACCTTGCTTCTCCCGCGGCGATGTTCCGACTCACAATCGTATTCAGATTGCGCGGAAGCCACATCCAGGAATACCCCGCGACGACGAGCGCTGTCAGAATCAGGATTACCCCTACAGCGACATCCGTCCCTATTGCCCACCAAACGACGCGCCTTCTCTTATGCGTCTTGGAATGCCGACGCCACCGCTTTGTTGAGGATCTTTCCTTCTTTCATATTCATGGCCGCCGCGCGGCCGGGGTCGAGGGCGGCGAAGCGGTCGGGGCCCAGGGCGGCCAGTTCCCGCGCGTAAGGGAGGGTCGCGTTGCACAGCGCCTGCGTGCTCGTGCGCCCGACCGCGCCGGGCATGTTCGTTACACAATAATGCACCACCCCATCGACGATGAATGTCGGCTCGTGGTGGGTGGTCGGGCGCGAGGTCTCGGCGCACCCGCCCTGATCGATGCACACGTCGACCAGGACCGCGCCTGGGCGCATTTGGCGAGTCAATTCGCGGTCGACCAGACGCGGGGCGCGCGCCCCCGGAATGAGCACCGCGCCAATGACGAGGTCCGCCTGCCGCGCGTATTCCCGCACGGCATGCGGGTCGCAGTAAATCGTCGTCACGTTGGCCGGCGTCACGTCGTCGAGGTAACGCAACCGGTCGATGCTAATGTCCATGATCACCACATTGGCGCCCAGGCCGGCGGCCACCCGCGCGGCGTTCGACCCCACGACGCCCCCGCCGAGGATGAGGACATTGGCCGGCGCGACGCCCGCCACCCCGCCCAGCAAAATGCCGCGCCCCATCATCGGCTTTTCCAGGTACTTTGCGCCTTCCTGGATCGACATCTTCCCCGCCACTTCGCTCATCGGGGTGAGCAGCGGCAGGCGGCCCTCGCGGTCCTGGAGCGTTTCGTAGGCCACGGCCGTGATCCCGGCGCGCAGGCACGATTGCGTCAATTCGCGCGAGGCGGCGAAATGGAAGTACGTGAAGACGACCTGGCCTGCTCGCAGCATCGGGAGTTCGTTCGCTTGCGGCTCTTTCACCTTCATGATCATGTCGGCGCGCGCGTACAGCTCGGCGGCGTCGGCGACGATTCGGGCGCCGGCGGCCTCATACGCCGCGTTGTCGAACCCGCTGCCCAATCCCGCGTCGCGTTCGACCAGCACGGCGTGGCCGTCTTCCCGCAGGAGATGCGCGCCGACGGGCAGCAGTCCGACGCGGTATTCGTCCGCTTTGATCTCACGTGGCACGCCGACGATCATGGCAGCAACTCGTTTCTCGGTGCGGGTTTGTTGTTCTCTTTGCGAATTGAACCACAGATGAACACGGATGAACACAGATTAGAGAGGCATCTTGGCAATCTGTGTTCATCCGTGTTCGTCTGTGTTCATCCGCGGTTTCCCTGATGCTCTCCCTGTTTTTCGTGGTGAGACCGATGTCAGTTCATTCGGTGTTCCCCGCGGCTTTCCGCTCCAGCGCCTCCAATCGCTTCTCCAGCTTCCGGTTCTGTGTCTCCAGCGCCTGGACGCGCGATTCCTTCTCCTGCACTAGCTGGTACAATCCTTGAATCGCGGCCAGCGCCACGCCGTTGGCGTCGAGCGGCTGGATGTGCTTGTCATCCTCGCCCAGGCCGAACGCGGAGTAGAAGTCCTGCGCCATTGGGCCGATGTGTCGCACCTTCGCCTGGCCTGTGAAACTCCACGCCCGCACCGGCACGGACTGGACCTTGTCCAACACCTCTTTGGAGTCGATGGGCTTCACGTCGGTCTTGATATTGCGGTCGCTGCCGCCGGGCAGCGGCTGCCACGCGTCGGCGCCGGCGGCGAGGTAGACGCCGTGGCTGGGGTTGCCGGCCCCGTCGATCTCCGACACGAAGCGCACCCCGCCGGAGGCGCGCACGGCGAATTCGCAGTTCCGAATCCCGGCGAAATCGAACTCCTTGGTGTCGGACCAGATGAACGAGCCTTTGTAGGGGGCGCGGGCGCGATAGCCGGCGGACAGCGTGCAATCGGCGCCGGTTCGGTTGTTCTTGCCGCCGGGAATGCAGGAATACGCCCCGTATGCGTTGTTGCCGTTCCCGCCGCCGACGACGGAATCCCCCCCCTGCGCCAGGTTAAGATACCCGCCGCCGACGCAGGAGTCGTTGCCGGGGGCGTTGTTGGACCAGCCGCCGCCGACGGCGGCGTAGCTGCCGTTGGCCTTGTTCTGCCGCCCGCCGCCGATGGAGGCGCTATAGCCCATAGCGCTGTTCGAGCGTCCGCCGGCGACGGTGGCGCTGTCGTTGGCGGTGTTGATGTAGCCGCCGCCGATGGTCGAGTAGGAGCCGGTCGCGCGATTCGCATAACCGCCGCCGATGAACGCGTTGCCTCCCTCGGCTCGGTCGTTTGACCCGCCGCCGACGAACGCGCTGTCCCCGGAGGCTCGATTGTCTTGCCCGCCCCCAATCGCGCTATACGAGGCGCTGGCCATGTTGCCGTGGCCGCCGCTGACTGCGCTGCACGGGTCGCCGGTGGCTTCGTTCCAGTACCCGCCAGCCACCACGCTGTTCTGGCCTGACGCCGAGTTGCCATAGCCGCCGCCGACCGCCGCTTCCTCGCCGTCGGCCGAATTGTAGAAGCCCCCGACGACGACGGCATCCTGGCCCGCGACTTGGTTCTGATTCCCGCCGCCGATGAACGAGTCCGTACCCAGCGCCGCGTTCGAAACGCCGCCGACCACGCTGGAATACCCCGCCTGCGCCACGTTCTCCCTC
>JAPLSS010000039.1 GCA_026398515.1 Candidatus Sumerlaeota bacterium
CGAGAGGAGAGGTTTCGGCGTCATGCGCGTGCGCAACACCACGGGCTTCTCGATGATCGAACTGATCGTCGTCGTGACGGTGGCAATGCTGTTGACGGCCATCGGGCTGGCCAGCTACGCCGGGTTGCGCTCGAATCGCGAACAGCAGGCCGCCGTCCAGCGCGTGGTGGCGACGCTGTCCGCGGCGCGCCAGACGGCCATCGCCACCAACGGGCGCTACCAGGTCTATTTTCTTTTGCCGACGAAAGAGTTCTGGGTCGACGAACTGGACGCGTCGGGCAACGTGGCGCGCCGGCAGATCACCAACCCCGGCAGCCTGCCCGAATTCATGAGTTTCGAGTCGGTCACGGTCGAGGGCGTCGCGCCGACGCCCGGCGCGGCGGAGATTCGTTTCTGGCCGGACGGCCATTCGGACAGCGCCACCCTGTACTTGGTGAGAACGCCCCCGGATCCCGCCGCCAGCGCCAACGTCGCCACGATTAAGATTTTCGGGCCGACCGGCATGACGCAGAGCTTCCTCGGCGAGCGCAGGTGAAATTGTCGATTGTCGATTGCCGGTTGACGAGACCCAAGCATGCGCGTGGTTTCCTTTACTTCCCTGCCGCGCTCCCATCCCGCGTCCCGCGGCTATAGCTTCCTGGAAGTCCTGATCAGCATTGTGATCCTGGTCTCGGGCATTCTGGCGGTGATCAACTTCTTCCCGATGAGCCTGAAGGCGGGCCAGCGCGCGGAATTGCTGACCCAGGCGGCTCTCCTGGCGCAGCAGAAGGCCGAGGAGACGCGGCGCGACTGCGACGCCGCCGGCGCGCTGATCGACGCCATTCGAATGCGCGCCACCGAGACCGACCCCATCGTCGCCCCCGACGACCCGCGGCTGGAATACTCCTTCTCCGGCCGATCGGTCATCCATCCGAACGAAAACCCCGGCGACCCGCGCGACGATTGGTTCGTGCCCCGCGTCATCGTCCGCTACAATCCGGCCTTCCGGCCGTCGGCGGACGTCATCTACGAGTTGAGGTTCGACCGATGAGCCCGCGCCGCCTTTGTTCGCCAGGCCGTCGGCGGGGCTTGACGCTCCTGGAAGTCCTCATCGCCGTCGCCGTCGCCAGCGCGTTCATCGCCGGGCTGCTGGCCGCGTTCGTGCAGGTGCTGAGCGCCTCGAACCGCGCCGAGACGACGATGCGCTCCCTGGCCAACGGGCGCACGGCCCTGGACGCGATGGCCGTGGCCATCAAGCAAGCCAATTACTTCCCCGGGAAGTTCTACTTCCAGGGCCGCAACAACTACAGCCAACCGCTCGACGCCGGCGGACTCCCGTACGGCGACGCCATTGACAACGACGGCGACGGCCGGGTGGACGAGGAGCGGAGGAACGCCCTCGACGACGACGGCGACTGGACGTCGCAGGACGACCGCCACGCCGCGTTCAGCTCCGGGCAGACCGAACGGGCGGCGTTCGTCGGCAGGCCGGACCTGGGCGACGCGCACGTCGACGAGGACAACGTTTTCGACGGCGACTTGATTGAGTTCGTCCAATACGCCGATCCGGCCGATCCCAATCCGGTCGACAAGGACGTGGCGTTTTCCATCGGCTCGTTCGAGGGGCGCGATCACGTCCTCCTGCAGCGCACGCTCATCCCCGCCTACGGGCCGAACCCGACGGTGGAGATCGCCCCGCTGGCCGAAGGCGTCCTGGGATTCAACGCGCTGTATTGGCAGCCGAACGGCACGGATCACTATTGGCTGGAGGCCTGGGATTCGAGCGGCCCGGAGGCGTTGCCGCCTCCGGGGCTGCGCCTGCCGGCGGCGGTCGTTCTGTCGCTGGATCTCTATGCGGACTCGCGCCCGATCGAAGGGTGGCGCCCGGGCCAGCCGGCTCGCGTGGAGACGGTCTCGACGGTGGTGAACATTGAACAGGTGATCCAGGATTCGCTCTACCCGAGGCCGTAGGGGAATACGGAGTGCGGAGTGCGGAGTGCAGAGTTCGGAATGCGGAGTGCGGAATT
>JAPLSS010000534.1 GCA_026398515.1 Candidatus Sumerlaeota bacterium
CTTCTCGGCGTCCGCCGCGAGCTGGAGATCGCGCCGAACGCCGACCTGACGTTCGATCCCGGCTCGCTGCGCTTTGAGAGCCAGGACTTCATCGACGGGCAAACCATCTACATTCATGCCGTCGCGCGCAACATCGGCGGACGCGATTCGGGCGAGGCCGTCGTCGAAGCCTTCAAAGGCGAGCACCAGCTGGAGAAGAACCGCATCAAGCCGAACTACGAAAGCAAGCCGGTCAAGATCCCGCCGCTGAAGCCCGGCGAAAGCGTCCCGGTGACGCTGCGCTGGGACGACAATCACATTGCCGGAACGCCGACCGTCGAAGTATGGGTGAACCGCGACGGCGCCGTGCCCGAGAGCGATCGCGACAACAACGTGATCCGAAAGGACGTGCTCGTTCATCCGCCGAGCAACTTCTTCATCCAGGACGGAACGCTGCGCGCCGAACCCGCGCTGGCGCGCCCCGGCCAGACGGTCCGGCTTTCGGGCGCCGTGGGCGCCGATCATCCCAGCGATTTCAGCCGCATTCCCCTGACCTTCTTCTCCGGCAATGACCAGCGCGGGCTGAAGCCGATGGGGCCCAGCCTCGTCCACGAAGACACCTCGCCCACGCTGGGCTTCCCGTTTGAGCGCGAGGCGACCGTCTCGCCCGAAGCGCATCGGTTCGCCGTCGAGGTCAATGTGGATCATCCCGTGTCGGAGAGTTGGGTCGACGACAACCGCGCCGAAACCGTCGTAGACTTGCTTGTCGACGCGGACTCGTTGAAGGCCGACGATGGCTCCTTTGACCTGATGCCCGCGCTCGAGGCCGGGAGTCTGATTGGCGTGCGCCTCACGCCGGCGGGCGACCTCTCCTGCGGCGATCTCAACGCCTATCCGAAGACGCACTACGAGTTGACGCCGGACTGTCTGACCGGCGATTTCACCACCTCCGCGACGGAGGACAGCCAAACCGACAACCGGTGGCTGGCCGTGCAACACCGCGTGGAGGCCAGCCCCGAGGAAGACGCCCCGCCGCTGCAGATCTCTGTCCCGTTTCCCGACATGCCCGCCACGTCCTACAACGTGTTCCTGTGGGTGGAAACCAACAAAGTCTACTACGGCAAGCCCGCCACCCGCGTGCGCGTTCAGTTGCCCGGCCAGCCGGAGATGCGCGAATTCGACTTCACCGACGACGTCCTGCCGTGGAACAACCTGCGCTACTACGTCGGGCGCGCCGCCAAGGAGGGCGATCGGCTGTCGTTCACCGTCGCCCAGGGCGAAAAGACCGCCTGGACGGTCCTGCGCGGATGCGACGTGACGCCGCTGACCGGAACCTACCTGTCGCCAGTGATCGACCGCGGCCGGGAGAGCCGAACGCGCCTGCGATTCAGCGCCGAGGAAGTCAAGCCGCCGGGCACGGACACGGCGTACGCCTATCGCTACGGGAGCCTCGGCGAGGATGGCCGGCCCGAATGGCAGGATTGGACGGCGTTTTCGTTGGACGAGAAGGGGCGCTCCAAGGCGCTGGAATGCAAGGGGCGGCTTCTCCAGTGGCGCGTCTATCTCATGGCCGGCGTCCAGGGCGCCCCGCATGTGAAGAGCATGCGGTTTCAGCCTGACCCGTCCGTCAGCGCCACACGGCAGGCTCGGCGCCCGGCGCCGTGACGCGCTGGGGCGCAAGGCGAGGAGAGGGATTGACCTATGACGGAAGGCCCGATATCGAATCACCGGAAGGCCGGGAGGAAACCCCCTCTTCAAAGGTATGAACATGCAGGCTGTTCCAATGTAGTTGCCAAATTCATAAGAGCGCTCCGAGTTAGACCCTCTTCCCGAATGCACAGAGTTCTCCGTCTCGCCAGCTATTGCTCCCTATCCCTTGCGGCGTTCGCCTTCGGCGCATGGCTGGGAATCCCGGCGCCGCCGGTCGTGCAAGTCGTCGATCTCAACTCCATCGGATTCCAGTGGAACGGCTCCATCACCTTCAACCCGGACGAGAGCCGGCGCTTTGACCTGTATCGCATCCCCCCATCGCAGCTTTCCGGCCCGCGCGGCAAGAATACGACGCCGCTGTTCCGGAATGGGAGGCGCATGTACTCGGGCTACTTTCCGGAGGCCGAGGACGTGTCGGCCATGCTGGACCACTACCTTTGGTGGGATTTCCAGGAGGGCTTGGGCCTGCTCGTGCCGATTCCCAGGGGGGCCGACCCCGCCGCGTGGTTCGCCCAGAATTCCTACCAATTGCGCTATGGGAAGCCGCGCCCGCGGAAGCCGGGCGAGTTCAACGTTGTCCTGACGATCTATGACGCCTGCCGCCCCGATCGCCTGTCGTGCTATGGCGGCCCTCACCGCATGTCGCCCGTCCTGGACGATATCGCCTCCAGGGGGGTGCGGTTCAACCAGGCACTCTCCCAAGGCGGCTGGACTATGGAATCCGTGGCGTCGCTGTTCACGGGGCTTCTTCCCCCGGCCCACGGGAGCAACTACGTCTATGACGAGCAGGGCTGCGTGCCGGCATCTCTCAAGACGATGGCCGAGATGTTCCGCGAGGCGGGCTACACGACGGCGCTCGTGACCCACCAACTCCTGTTCGTGGGGAACATAGGATACGAGCAGGGATTCGACCTCTCGGGATGGGGCGGCGTGGAGGACGCCCAGGGCTTCTTGCGCTTGAACCGCGACCATCCCTTCTTTTTAATCCTCTACGAAGCCAATCCTCATCACCCGTACGATCCCGCTCCGGAGTACAACCGCTTCCTGCCGCCGGGAGGCGGGAAGGAGATCGACCCCGCGATCTGGCTGGACAGCGCGGCGTTGCGCAAGGCCAGCCTCAAGCCCGAGGATTACGCGGTCCTGCAAGCCCGTTACGACGGCGAAATCCTGCAGAACGATCAGACCGTTCTGAAGCCCTTGTAGGACGAGCTGACGGACCTCGGACTGGCCGACAAGACTCTCTTCGTCTTCACCTCCGATCATGGCGAGGCGTTCGGCGAGCATCCGGAAGCCCCTGTCTGGCACGCCAGCACGTACGAGGAAGTCATTCGCGTGCCCCTGATCTTCTCCTGTCCCGCCCTGTTCAAGCCCCGGCGAGTGGACCAACAGGTCCGACTGATCGATGTCTACCCCACGCTCGCCGATCTATTGGGAATGCAGGCCGACCGCCGGGCGCAAGGCCGAAGCCTAGCGCCCTTGCTGCGCGGCCAGGACTCGATGGCCCCGGAGCCCTCCTATTCTCACATGTCCAGCGAGGGGAAATGGCACGCCCTGCGAACCTAACGCTGGAAGCTGGCGATCCACGAATCCGAAGCTCGCAAGGCGCTGTACGATCTGGCCGCCGATCCGACCGAGCGGGTCGATGTCTCCGCGCAACACCCCGACATTCTCGCCGATCTGGAGCGCCAGTGGCGGACGACTCTCGACCGGTCGTTTGCCCTTTACCAAACGCTCGGCGCGAGGCCGGACAAACCGTCCGAAGACCGGATGGAGCGGCTGCGGTCGCTGGGGTACGTGAACTGATTCGGAGCGATTTCCGAAAGCCGCCCCACGGACGCCCCGAGCATCCGCTGGATCCGGCGCTGTTGCGGGATGTGTCGGTGAAGCTGGAGGTCTTGGAATGTAAAGAGCGGCTCTTGCGCGTCTGGGGCTATCTCTTGGCTGGCGTCCCGAGCACTCCGTACGTCGAGAGCACGTAGTTCGAATCCCAGCCGGCCAGCGCCGCCCAACGTTGCACCCGCCGAAAGCAAAGCCGGCGATTTCCCGTCCGCCGGTTTCTTCACCTCGAACTGCCCGGAAGCGAAGCGGCTACCACGCGCCCCCGCCAGCCGGAATCACGTAGGGGAGGAACGGCTGTGCGGCTTTCGAGGCGGCAGGGGCCAGCGCGATGTTGTTCAACACCAGGAACTGATCGCCGCCCCCCCCGCTCGGCGGATAGGGTTCGCGAATCGTGATTCGGTCCCACGGTGTGCGACCCGTCAACGAGCCCGGGATTCGCACGGCCACCAGGTGCGCGCCGGTCTTGGAGAGAAACCGGAATCGGCCCACCGGACGCCCATTGAACAGGAACTCCACGTTCCGCAAGATGCCCCACTCGACGGCATCCTGATCGTCCAGCGCCACTGCCAGAATCATATCGCCGGCCGGCGCCCCCGGGGAACGCGCAAACAGCAGGTTGGCCTCGCGCGCCGTTAGAAGGAATCGGCCGTGTTCGGCATCGGCGCTCACACCCGATTCGAAATACCGGGCTACATCGGGGCGCTTGGGATCCAGCGCCATGGAATTCCAAACCACAATGTCCCGATCAGCGGGCCAGCGACGAATAGCCCGCTGAGCAGGAAGTCGCTCTGCAATCGCGGCCCGGCGTCCCAACCGCCGTACCACCCCTTGAAGCAACTCAGAGCGGCCATCAGCCAGACGACGAACGCCGCGTGCGCCATGAGCCACGGATCGCGCCAGTTTCCTCCGCGCGCCAGACGCGCCAAGCCAACCAACACGAGCGCCGTCCATGGAGCGAACAGGAGCAGCCCGCGACTGGGCGAGGCTAACAGACCGGCGGCCGCCGCCAGCGCCCGGCCGGGCGCCAACGTGAACCCCACCTGCTCCACGGCCTTCGCGCCATACTCTCCCATGTAACTTCCCGTGGAGGCCTTCATCAGCGCAAGCCCGCCGACTCCGGCCGAAAGGACTCCCGACAGCGACAGCCAGAGATCCCGGCGCGACCTCGCCCGGGCCAAGACGCAATACAGAACGGGCCACAGGGCAAACGTGGGCCGGCAGAACGCCGACCAACCCGCCAGGGCGCCGCCGACCAACACCCTGATTCGCTCCGGCCACTCATCCATGCCGTTCCGTGATCGCGGATGCCGCGGCAATAGGCATAAACAACTAAGGGCTTGGCAAAGGACCGCGGGCGTTTGGCTCCAGAGCGCCTGCGCCAGATTCGAAAGCCATGGCGAGCCCGCCGCCAGCGCCGTCGCGCCCGCCAATGCCGCCAGGCGCCCGTGAAGCGCGGCAAGGATTCGCCATGCGCACCAGCAGGCAATGGCGATCATCGCGCTGGCGATCAGCTTGGCCCGCAACGGAGCGCGAGACGCCGAATCATCCAGCCCAAAGGCTTTCATGGCCCAGAACGCCGGCGCGGCGAACAGCACGACTCCCGGCGGATACACCGTGGCGATGTGGCCGTCCGGAGTTCGATGCGCCCAATACCCGAACCATTCCCCGTCTCCAGAGTAGCTCGGATGCCCATTGAGTCGCGGCGGATTGCCCTGCGCCACCCACCACGACAAATCGACAAGCCCCCTCGTGTCGCCGCCGTTCATATGGCCTCGGTTCGCGTTGAACAGACAGAACGCCCCCACGAGAACCAGCGCGCCCATAGTGCTTGACTGGCGCGCCAGCGCGGCCTCCACTCTGTCCAAAAACGACGCCCGTATCGCGGATGAGGCCTCACAAGATTCGATAGGCGGCGAAACTTCCGATGGGGCGCACGCGTGATCTGCCTCGCTCATGAACCGGCTCCGAAAGCGCAACTCATCACTGACATTGTGCGTTGTGGACGGGACCAAATCAAGCCCAGTTCGCTCATTCAGTTCGCTCATTCAGGCTTGACCATGGGGCGGCAGGCCGTTGAAACTGAACAGACGCCCGGAGCGAGGACGCGCAGTTTGCGCAACGCGATTATGGACACGAGAGGCTTGAGGCGATGGCAGGCGCGGAGGGCGTTTCACACCGTTCCGCGATGAGGCAGTTTGCAGATCACGGAGAGTCTCGATGCCACGAACGAGCGTGAGATTCGTCTGGCGCGCCATGGCCTGGGCCTGTGCGTTTTGCCTCGCGGCCACGATTGTCATGATGCGGCCGCTCGTTCCATTCGGAAGGATGGCCAACTGTCTGCCCCGGGTGACCTAGTACCTTGACCGTGCGTTTTTGCCGGGCTATGTTTGCCTCTATGAACGCTACCGTTCTTGCTGCAACCATTCCCGCTGATAAGGTAGCCCGGCATGAACACGAACAACAAGAAGTATGTGGTGGAGCTGACAGCTGAGGAGCGCAACGATCTGGAAGCGTTGGTCAAGAAGGGCAAGGCGGCGGCGCGCAAGATTCAGCATGCGCAGGTTTTTTTGAAGGCCGACCAGGGTGTGCAGGGGCCGGGATGGCCGGATGAGCCGATTGCCCAGGCCTATGGGGTCCATGTCCGTACGGTCGAGCGCCTTCGCCAGCGCTTGGTCGAGCACGGTCTGCAAGATGCGCTGGCGCATCGGCAATCGGAGCAGCCCTCGCGGCGCAAGCTGGATGGCGCGGCCGAGGCGCAGCTGATCGCCGTGGCCTGCACGCCGGCGCCGGAGGGCCGCAAGCGTTGGACGATCCGGCTGCTGGCCGACCGAATGGTCGAACTGGAGGTTGTAGAGTCGGTGGGCCGCGAAACCGTGCGCCAGACGTTAAAAAAAACGAACTTAAGCCTTGGCTGAACAAGGAGTGGTGCATTCCGCCGGAGCACAGCGCGGAGTTCGTCTACGCGATGGAGAACACGCTGGAACTGTATCAGCGGCCGTATGATCCGGACGAACCGACGGTGTGCATCGACGAGACGACCAAGCAGCTGACGCAGGAGGTGATCGAACCGCTGCCCGCCGCGCCGGGGCAGCCCGAGCGCTTCGATACGCTGTACAAACGCAACGGCGTGGCCACGATCTTCATGCTCTTCGAGCCGCTCGGCGGTTGGCGGCGCGTGGCCGTGACCGAAGGCAAGACGCGCTTGGACTGGGCTTGGCAGATCCGCCAGTTGCTCGACGAAGATTATCCGCGGGCGCGCAAGGTGCATCTGGTGATGGATAACCTCAATACCCATGGAGGCGCCTCGCTGTACGAGGCCTTTGCGCCCGAAGAGGCCCGCCGTCTGCTGTCGCGCCTGGAATTTCATTACACGCCCAAGCACGGCAGCTGGCTGGACATGGCCGAAATCGAACTGAGCATCCTGAGCCGCCAGTGTTTGGATCGGCGCATTCCCGACGCGCCGACGCTGGTGCGCGAAGTCCAGGCGTGGCAAAACGACCGCAACAACAAACCCAGCAAGGTGAACTGGCAATTCACAACCAAGGACGCGCGCAACGCCGGCCAGAAATGACGCGCGCTGCGCCGGGCCGCTCATGATTCGCAGGATCGGTTTTCTGTTCGGCGCCGCGTTTTCCGCATGATTCTCGTCGCGTTTTGCGGTAGGTATGCAGCGTGGTCAAACGCGCATCTCAATTCCCGACTCGCCGACGTGGTTTCCATCGGCCATCGCCAATCGACGATCGCCTATGACAAACTTGGCCGCCATTTCGCTCCGTCCTCGCCTGCGCCCCGTGGTTGAGGCCGCGCTGCTCGCCGGCGCGCTGGCGGCGCTGGGCGTGGCGGCATGGCTGGCGGTGCGCGCGTGGGGCGATTCGTGGATGCTGGCCGGCGCCGGCGGGACGGCGGAGGCCGAGGCGCGCCGCCTGTTTCTCGCCGGCGAACGCGAGTGGAGGACGGCGCTGGGCCGCGGAGCGAACGCGTTGGACTCCCAGGCGGCCGACAAGGCGGAGGGCCTCCTTCGGCAGGCGCTGGCCCTCAATCCGCAAATGCCGGAAGCCTACGAGCGTCTGGCCGACCTGGAGGAACTGAAGGGGAACCGGCCCGGGGGTTTGATCGAGCGCGCGCAGGCCGCGCTCTTGGAAGCCAACTCGCAGAGTCCGGCGATCCGCCTCGAGATCGGCCTGCACGCCCTCCAGCTCGTCCAAGAGGCGAAGGGCCTTGGGGCGGAAGGGGTGGAGGCGGACCGGACCTGGTTCGACGCGGCGATTCTGGCGCGCTCCACCCGTCTCGCCGAAGGGATTTTGGCCGGCTTGCGGGCGCGCTTGTCCGACCAAGGCGATCTGTATTGGCGAGAAGCGCAACTCGCCATCGCCAAAGGCAACAACTTCGAGAAAATGCTGTTTCTGCGGAAGACGCTGGCCGCCGATCCCGGCCGCCGCGACGCCGCCGTCCTCTTCGCCATCAGCGTTGGCGACGTCGAAAGATTCCGCGAAGCCGCGGGACTCCTGCGGGCCTGTCTGGAGCGTCATCCGCGCGACGCGCAGATGTGGGACCTGCTGGGCCAGGCCTTGTTCAAGGCGGGAGAGGTCAAACAGTCCGGCCCGGCGTTCGAGAAGGCGTGGCAGTACGCGCCTTACAACAGCCAGATCGCCCACCATCTCGCCCAGCAACAGGAGCAAACGGGCCAGTACCTGCGGGCGCGCCGCCTGCGCCAGCGCGCCCGCGAACTGGCCCCCGGCCCCGACCCTCCGCCCCTGATGGCCGCTGAACTGTTTCCTTCGGCGAGGCAATGAAGCAAATTCGTTACAGTGGCGCAGGCTTTCCAGCCTGTGAATGCCCGGACAACACGATATGTTCGGAATCACAGGCTGGCACGCCTGCGCCACTCAACAGCCGGCGCTACTTCTTGAGCGCCGCTTTGATCTCCTCGATCGACGCCCCCAGCAACTTCGTGGCGATGGGATCGAGGTCCGCTTCCGCGCCTTGAAAGTGGAAGGTCTCATGCACGTGCGTCGCCGTCTTTCCCGGTTCGAGCGCCAGCGCCGGCGACGAGGTTTCCAGCTCGTAGAAGGGTCCGAGCGGCTTGGCGCCGGGCGAGGGCGGGCCGTCGTTGTACGAGTTGACCACGTCGCCCGCGAACGGCTTGTCCTGAATCTGCCACATCGAGTTCACGTAGTCCGTCGCGCCTTGCGGCTTGGTGTAGTGGACGATGGTCAGGACCTTGTTGGCCGCGTCGTAACTGCCGAGGAACGGCTTGGCCCGCTTCGGATTCAGGCCGATCTTGCTGCGATACTTGCCGTCGCCGGAGAAGAATAGCACTCCCTCCTTCTCTTTGACGATCAGGCGGTCGGCGGGGACTTTGCCGAAGTAGGCGTCGTTGACCACGGCGCCCTTTTCGGATTCTGGCCCCGTTTCGAATGGGATGACGATGGTGGTCCGCGGCGAAGGGTTGAACATGCCGAGAATCCAGACTGACAGGAGGCCCGTGGCCTTGTCCCACGCCTTGTCGCCGGCGCTGGTCACTTCGTTCGACGACCCGTAAGCCACCGCCTTGACCGACGCGGCGGGCGCGAGGCCGAGAGCCTGACTGATCTTCGCGGCGTCATAAAGATCCACCGCCCTCTTCAGCGAGACCTTGAATTCGGTGTCGGAGTAGTTTCTGAACTGCATCATCTTCTGGAACACCGCCTGCGAGTCGCTCTTGGAGGCAACGTTGTAGGCTTCCGTGTCTAATGGCGCGGGGGTGAACCAGTGCTCCAGGTCGAAGGCCGCGCCCTTGGCGAAGAAGATCGAGAACTGGCCGCCTTCCGGCCCCATCCAGAACCGGTCCTCGCCGCCCAGCGGGTTCATGTGTTGGAGCGTCTTGCCCGAGGCGATCAACTCGCGGTTGATCCAGCCGAAGCTCAGCCCTCCGAGTCCGGTCGCCGTGCTGGTCATGACGCGCCCCTGATATTTCGGGCAGAGCGCCACCTGCGCCGCGCCGTCCTTGGACGCAATGACAACAACGTCGGTATGTTGCCTGAGGAATTCGACGTCGGCGGCGAACGTGCCTTCCGCCACCGCCTTCGTGCCCTGACTCGCCGGGCCTTCTCTGGCCTCCGCAGCGTGCGAGGCGACAGGAGAGGACCCAATCAGCCAACCCAGCGCGACCATCCACAACGCGTTCTTGCCCGACTTGCTGAATCTGAACATTGCCGCTCCTCCTTCAAGTAATGGCGCTTGTCATGTATGGAGTCCCGCCTTCGGGCGGAACCGTTTCCGGCGACGAAGCCTCAAAGTCAGGATAATGGAGTCAAAACAATAAAAGATAGAGCAAGTAGTTATCATCCTGACTCCATGATCCTGACTTCAACCCTTCCCGCTCCTATTCCCTCGCCTAATCCAGCGCGATTTTGACCACCACTTTGTGCAATTCCCCCTGGCCGACGAGCGGGGCGTGCGCGTCGTGGGGAAAAAACAGAGCAAACACCCCTGGCTCCAGGGCGACCCAGGCGTCGGGCGAATCGCCGAATTTCTCCACGTCCTTCTCCGCGTTGTAGGCGCCGTCATACACCGAACACAAACGCCGGCTCTTCCAGCCCATCTCCTCGCGCCCGGCGACCAGGTATTGAATGTCGACGTAGCGGCGATGGGCTTCGAGCTTGGCCTCGTCGCGGCGGCGGCCGGGAAATTTCCCCACCGTGGCGTAGATTTGCGTTCCCTCGATTTCATGCACGCCGTCCGACAGGCTGGCCAGGTCGGGCCGGCGGAGGAATTTGAACGCCTGCGCAAATCGCGGCTGCAACCGGGCGTACTGGTCGCCATGCTCGATGCGGTCGAGAATCATCTTGGTTCCCCCTTGACACGGAAGATACGGAGGAAGGGCGCTCCATACCCGTGAAGACGCTCGTGGCATTTGCTTTATACCCTCGACGCCGAGTTGTCAACCGGCGGCCAGATTCCGCGGACCTCCGTGGGGGCGCGTCTTCTGGGGGCGCGGACGGCCTCGTCCGCAATCGAACGAGGTCCGGTGATCTGCATTGCGGACGAAGCTGTCCACGCCCCCAGAAAACGCCAAGTCGAAGTGTGTAGGCGCGTTGTTGACACCCGGCGGCCAGGACGGTATCAAGCGGCCTTTTATGGCGTTCGCCGCCGACTCGCTCAGCGGCTTGTTTTGCGGCGCGGGCCGCCAGGGAAGGATCGCCCCCGGTGAATCCGGAAGAATACAGACGCATGTACGAGTTGGAGAACTCGTATTGGTATTTCCAGGGCCGGCGCTCCATCCTGTCGGGCCTGCTCACGCGCTGCGCGCCAATCCGGGAGCGGCCGCTGCGCATTCTCGACGTGGGATGCGGGACGGGACTGATGCTCGAGCACCTGCATCATCGCGGCCAGAAGCCCATCGGCCTTGACCTACACGACCTGGCCCTGTCGTATTGTCGGAAGCGCGGCCTGGGGCGGCTGGTGCGCGGCGACGTGGTGCGGCTGCCTTTCGACGATGGATCATTCGACGTGATCCTGGCGCTGGATCTCGTCGAGCACGTGGCCGACGACCGCGCCCTGCTCGCCGAGTTTCGGCGGGTCGCCGCGCCTAGCGCCCGGGTGATGATCACCGTGCCCGCGCACCCGTTCCTGTGGAGCGAGCACGACGAAGCGCTCCATCACTTCCGGCGCTATCGCTACGGTCCGTTTCTGCGATTGCTGCGCGAGTCGGGGTTTCGGCCGATTCGCTATTCGTACGCCATCGCCTTGCTGTTCCCGCCGATCGTCGCGTTTCGGCTCGCGCAACGGCTGTTTCGGCGCCGCGCCGAAGGGCCGAAGACCGATCTGATCGAGTTGCCCAAACCCATCAACTCCTTCCTGATCCAACTGCTGCGGCTGGAAGGGGCGATCCTGCGGCGGATGGATCTGCCCATCGGGGTGACGCTGCTGGCGGTCCTGGAGCCGGACAAGAAGATTGCCGATGCTCGATTGCCGATTCCCGATGGAAAGAGGGCCGCGGCCATGCTCGCGCAGCAGGTTTTCCGGATCGCTGGGGTCGGGCAGGTTGCGCCAGTCGAATCCTTCGCCTTCGTCGGTGACGCGGAACCACGATCCATCGACGCCGACGTGGCTCTCCACGAGAACGTGGCGCGCGGCGCAGACGGGATCGACCTGGCGCTCCGAGAGCAGTTGGCGATAGCGGTTCTCGTGCAACGCGTCGCTCTTCTGCTGATAGCCGATGCCCAGGTTGCCGTGCTCCATGGCGTTGATCATCGCCTCGGTCAGCGCCAGCGAGACCGCTTCGACGTCCTGGCGCGGCAGGAAGTTCAACATCGTCTGGGTGACTTGGTAGGCGACGGGGTAAACCAGATTCGAGTCATTGGGCAACGAGTAGGTGCGCCGCTCGTCGACCAGCGCGCCGAGCGGCAGGCGCTGGCGCTCCTGCGCGCGACACATGCGCTCGTGGGCGCGCACGATGAACAGAAACTCTTCGAGCGTCAGGGGCTTCTTGATGTAGTTCGTGGCGCCTCCGCGCAAGGCCTCCAGCGCCACCGCGTCGTCGCCATGGCCCGTCATGACGACCACGCGCGCCTCGGGCTCCTCGCGGCGCACGGCGCGCAGAAAGGCCAGGCCGTCCATGCCGGGCATGCACACATCGGTCACCACTAACATGGGCCGGTGGCGTCGGAATTGCTCCAGGCCCTCGGCGCCGCTGGCCGCGGTGGCCACGGTGTAGCCTTCGCGCGAGAGGAACTCGTGCAGCAGATCGCGGATGATCTCCTCGTCGTCGATCACCAGCACGGTCAGTGGATCGAACGAGCGGTCCGTTTTCGCTTCCCCCGCTCCGGCAAGCTCCTGTTCGCAAACCGCGCCCTGTCCGGATTGGCCGTCCACGCCGTTGTGTCCCCCTTTGCTCTCGGCGCATGGATGCGCTGAACCGATCCCGCGGACCCCATGCGGATGAACGGGCCCGATTCGACCCCGCCGGCGAAACGCCCGTGCGCCGGAGGGAAATTCCCTGTTTGCTCATCGGACGCTTATCAAACGAACTTGAGCCGCGCTTTTGTTGAATACGAAAGACGCAAATGGCAACGCGGATTGATAGGCCCCGATTCGCCGTTTCTGGCCAGATTGAATGCGCGCAAGCCGCCCGGACGGAGGCGTTGTTCGTGGCGCCGTCCCCTTTCTCTAAAGCGGCGGCCATCCGCGCGCCCCGCGCCTCCTTGGCCTGCTCTTTGCTCCCTCGCTTGGCGCATATTTCCGAGGGAGCGCTGATTCGCGCTGGCGTGAAGAGAGGGGAGCATGGCACACTCAGAGGAGAAGCAGCCAGGGCGAACCGTTTTCCCGAACGGCGCTCAGGATTTGCGCTCGGGGGACGGAGTGGCGGCGCGGCCCGGCGGCGCGCCGTGGGTGGCGGATTCCCGCCGGCGCGCGGCGGCTTTCCGCCCCACGCCCCCATGGAGCCGGAGGGGGGAGCGATCCATGCGAATCGGCATCGTGTGTTATCCGACGTACGGCGGGAGCGGAGTGGTGGCGACCGAACTGGGCCGCATGCTGGCGCGGCGCGG
>JAPLSS010000264.1 GCA_026398515.1 Candidatus Sumerlaeota bacterium
CTTGCGGGTTCGCGCTTCGCCACCCGCGCCACAGCAGGTGCGATTCCAGGTATTGAAACTCCAGCACGAGCCGCGTCCGCCTCGAAATCAACCGCGACCCGCGCAACTGGGCGAGGACCGCCGGCGAGCGCGTCAGGATCGCATCCGGCGCGCCGGCCGCCAACCGCGCCCGGGCGATGTTCCACAGGCGCGAGAGGGGATCGCTGAACGGGGTGCGCTTCTCTCCCTTTCGCCCGCGCGAACGGCAGGGCAGAATGAAAAGCCGTTCCGGAATCCTGCGCCCGAATCGCTCTTCAAGGAGCGCATAGCCCCCGTGCTCCATCTCCGCCGCGAGCAGCAGCGTCGGATGGCCCAAGTCGGCCAACGCCATCGCGGTCCGCACGTTCTGGATGCCGCTGGCCTCCAGCGCGCGGTCGCGTCGAATCACAATGTTGGTGGCCAGCCAGAGGTTCATGGTTTGGGGGGCGTATGGCCTATAGGACCTATACGACCTATCTGTCCTATCACGTGGCCAGGAACCCGCCGTCGATGGGAAGCATGGCCCCGTGGATCATGTCGGCCTGGTCGCTCAACAGGTACGCCACCGCGTGCGCCACGTCCTTCGGTTTGGCGAATCGCCGCAACGGGATTTTGGCCAGCATCGGGCCGCTCTTCGCCGGATCGCCCCACGCCATCTCGCCCATCGGGGTCAGCGTGACCGTGGGGTTGACCGCGTTCACCCGAATCTGATGCGGCCCCAGTTCCAGGGCCATCATGCGGGTCAACTGATCCAACGCGCCTTTGGAAGCGCAATACGCGGTGTGGTCCGCCAAGGCGACCATCGAGGCCTGGCTGGAGACGTTGACAATCGCGCCGCCCTTCCCGCGTTCGATCATGCCGCGCGCCACGACCTGCGTGACGAGGAACGCCGCGCGCACGTTGACCGCCATCGTCCGGTCAAACGCCTCGACCGTCGTGTCCAAGAACGGTTGCGGAATGGAGATGCCGGCGTTGTTGACCAGCAGATCCACGCGCCCGGCCCGGACGGCGGCCTCGCGCGCCGCCGACGCGTCGGCCAGGTCGGCGGCGATGGTTTCGCAGTTGATCTCCGCGCGCAACGAATCCAGATCGGCCTGGGTGCGGCTGAGCGCGATCACCCGCGCGCCGCATCGCGCCAGCAGGCCGGCGATCTCGCGCCCGATGCCCTTGCCCGCCCCCGTGACCAGCGCGCGCTTCCCGTCGAAGCGAATGTCCATGCGCAATCCTTCCCGTCCGCGGCTTTGATGGAACGTCGAGCGGCTATTCCACCTTCCACTCCAACACCCCGCCGGAGACTTTCGGCTGCAGTTGGACTTCGATCCGCAGCGCGCCGGTCGTCATCGGATCGAATTGCGTCCGATTGAACCGGTCCTTCCGCACGCCATACTCCGACGCGTTGGCCACGGGTTTCCACGACTCGCCGTCGCGGTAAAGCAGCCGCCAGGATTGCGGAACCCGGCATTGCCCCCGGCCCGTGTCATCGAACCAATACACTTCGACCGCGGAGACCTTCGCCGGCGCTTTGAACTCGTATTGAATCCATTCGGTCGTGCCGCGGTGGTCCCACCACGTAAACCGCGGGATGTCCTGATCGTTCGAGTTCTTCGGCTCGATCTGGTCGTTCACCGCATCCTCGGAATCCTTCGGGATGCAATGCGAAGCGGTCGCACGGCTTTGGCTCGCCAGCGTCGGGGCCGGCGGCGCCTGGGCGTCTTCGACCCGGCGCGGCAGCCACACGGCCATCTCGTTCGGGCCGCGATTGCACCAGGCATAATACGGAATGGCGGTCAGATCGGCCTCTTCGCCGCGGACCGATCCGTTCGCCTTGCGCACGGCCGACAGCGCCTTCCCCTTTAGGACCGTCACGCCGCCGAGCAGGTCCGAACGGAACTCGCTTTTCAGTTTCGCGTCGTCGGGCAAGGCGAGATTCAACACGTGGCCGCCGTGGTCGGCGCCCTCGACGCAATAGACGATCGGGCCGCGCTCCAACGCCACGCGCCCCGCGTCGGCCTTGACATTCTCGTTCGCCCACACGCGGCGGATCGGCATCGGGAACTCCAACTGGATCGTGTCGCCCTTCTTCCATTCGCGCGCGATCTTAAGGAAGCCGTTGTCGATCTTCATCGCCACGGCCTTGCCGTTCACCTTCGCCGCGACGGGCGGGGACTCCTCATTCGCATAGCGATACAGATCGCTGGGGACCGGGGCGCCGGTGGCCCAGCCGGGAATGCGCAGCCAGACCGCGAACCGGGACAGCGCGTCCGGCTCGAGGGTCAGTCGGACCGCGCCGTCCCAGGGATAGCGGGTCTCCTGGGCGACCCTGACGGCTCGATCGCCGATCGTCAGTTCGCCGGTCCCCGCCGCATAGAGATTGACAATCAGGGCGTCGTCTTTCACAGCGTAGACATAGCCGCCAAGCGAGGCCAGGAAACGCGCCACGTTCGGCGGGCAGCAGGCGCAGCCGAACCACGGCGCGCGTTTCTTGCTTTGCCCCGACTTGCCGTCCGACTGAAGAGGATTGGGATAAAAGAACAGATCCCCGCTCAGCGAGACGCCGGACAGGAAGCCGTTGTAGGCCACGCGTTCGAAGACATCGAGATACTTGCCGTCGCCGTGGAGTTGGAACATGCGCCAGTTCCACAGCGCATTGGCGATCGCCGCGCAGGTTTCGCAATAGGCGGCCGCGTTCGGCAGCTCATACGGCCGGCCGAAGGCTTCGCCCGCCTTCGAGGCGCCGATCCCGCCCGTGAGGTACAACTTCGCCGAAACCACGCTCTCCCACAGCCGGTCGAGCGGCGCGACGTATTCGCCGGCGCCGCCCAGCATCGCCGCGTCGGCCATCCCGCTGAAGAGATACGCGCCGCGCACCGCATGGCCGACGGCCTCGGACTGCTCGACGAGGGGAAGATGATCCTGCTGACCCGGGCCGCGCAGCTTGTGCGTCGCCTCGCGCCCGCGCAGATCGAGGTAAAACTTGGCGAGATCGAGGTATCGGCGTTCGCCCGTCGCGCGATACAGCTTCGCCAGCGCCAGTTCGATCTCCGGATGGCCGGGCGGCTCCGTCAGGGCGTCGGGACCGAACGTTTTGCACAACAGGTCGGCGTTCTTGATCGCGACCTCAAGCAGCGTCCGCTTGCCGGTGGCCTGATAGTGCGCGACCGCCGCTTCGTAAAGGTGCCCGACCGCATACAGTTCGTGCGACCCTCCGAGCCGGGACCAGCGTTCGGGGCCCATCATGTCTTGACGGCGTGCGTCGACCTTGCCGCTCTGCCGGTTCGCGGCCGTCCGCGCCGCATAGAGATAGCCGTCGGGCTCTTGCGCGGCGGCGATCTTCGCAATCACCCCGTCGAGATACGTGTCCAGTTTTGCATCCGGCTGGGCCATCAGCGAATACGCGGCGGCTTCGATCGTCTTGTAGACGTCGGAATCGTTGAACGCGGCCCCCTGGTATTCGCCCTCCATCAGGCCGGCGGCGATGGCGAATCCGTCGATCCGCCCCGTCTCTTCGCACTCCTTGAGGCAATGCCCGATGGTGACCTCGCGGTCCGTCTCGACGCGCGGCCCCCAGAATCCCTCGGGGGAGAAGCGCACGGCGCCGATGGGCGCAGGCCGTATCGAGTAGTCGTCCTGCGCCTGCGCGGCCGCCGACCACGCCGCAAGCGCGGCAAGAGCGAATCGCACGTTCATGCCCCGACCTCCAATCGGCAATCGCCCATCGGCGATTCCTCACCCGCCCTTCGCCCCCGCCAGCGCCTCGGCGGTCATCTCCTCCACTTGCTTGTTCTCCGACATCCCGAAGACGCGGTCGAACAGGCCCAACTGCGACCACTCGTGCGTGATGTAAATCAGCGTGATCCCCGTGCCGCGCAGCCGCGCGATGATGTCCAGGAACTCCGCGTACGTCTCGCGGTCCAGCCCCGTCGTCGGCTCGTCGAGAATCAGAATCTTCGGGTGGCGCACAAAGGCCCGCGCCAGGGCGATTTTCTGCCGTTCGCCGCCCGAGAGGTGCCGGCCCTGCTCGCCGAGCGGCGAGTCGTAGCCCTTGGCCAGTTGCATGATGAAGTCGTGCGCGCGGGTGGCCTTGGCCGCCTCGACGATCTCCTCGCGCGGCGCGTTCTCCAGCCCGTAGGCGATGTTGTCGGCCACCGTGCGGTTGAACAGCACGGGATGCTGAGTGATTAGGCAGATGTTTTCGCGCAGCGAACGCAGTTTGATCCGCGACAGGGGCAGATCGTCGAGGCGCACCTGCCCGGAGGAGGGATCGTAGAGGCGGCAGATGAGGTTGACCAGCGACGACTTGCCCGCGCCGTTAGGGCCGACGATGGCCACCGCTTCGCCGCGCCGAATCTCGAACGACGCCCCCGCCAGCGCCCGCCGCGTTTTGTTGCGCCCGCGGCGCGCGATCAGGTAGTTGAGCCACACGTTGTCGAACACCAGGCCAGTCCAGTTCGCGGGGAACTCCACCGCGTCCGGCGCGTCGGCGATCTGCGTCTTGCGGTCCAGCAGGGCGAAGATGCGCTTGGAGACCTGCACCGCGCGCTGCATCTTGATGTTCATGCTCATCAGGTCGCGGAACGGCTTGTAGAACTGCGTCATGACCAGCATGAACACCAGCAGGCGGTCGCTTTGCACCCGCATGTTCTCCGGCATCACCAGCGCCGCCGCGACGAAAACCGACAGCACCGTGATCATGTTCAGCACGTCGACCACCGGGCCGAGCATCGCCTGCGCGCCCCGGCGCCGGCGGGCGTAGTTCACGTACTCGACGATGGTGGGATCCACGGCGCGCATCTCCTGCTCCTCGGCGCCGAAGCCCTTGACCGCCTGAATCCCCAGCAGCCCTTCCGACATGATGTCGAGCATGCCGAATTCCTCGCGCAGCTGGCCTTCGATCCCCTTGCGCAGCTTTCGCGACAGCACCATCATCGGCAGAATGACGATCGGCAGCAGAACGAGCATCAACATGGAAAGCGAAACACTGATGGTCAGCAGCGTGCAGAACAACACCAGCATCGTGATCGGCAGGATGATCCGGGTCGAGGCCAGCAGCGAGATCAGCCCCTGCAGTTGGAAGACCTCCTTGTAACAGGTGTTGATCAGGTAGCCGGTCGTGGTGGTGTTGAAGAAATGCAGTTCCTGCAAGAGGACGTTGCGGTACGTGCGGCGCATGACATCGCACACCACGTTGATCGCCGTGCCTTCCATGAGATACTCGCCTAAGAACTCAAACACGCCGCGCAGGACGAGCAGGAACAGCAGGAACAGCGCATAGACCGTCACGAACCGCCGAATCGACGCGGTCACCCAGGCGCCCGTCGACACCCAGGCGATCTGCAGATTGTCCGCCACGTTGCCGAGGAACGGCAGGTCGCGGATCAAGACCTTGGTCACGCCGTTCTGCTTGGCCAGTTTGTGGGACCAGAGCGCCTCCGGCGTGTCGGGCACGACGAAATCGGGCAGAAACGGAAGCGCCACGGGATGCTTCTTGTGGACCGCCTGCGTCTCCGAGGCGCGCTCCATGTGGACCGGCATGCTTTCTTTCGACGGGCTGACGATCAACGTCGCCAGGGGCAGGAGCGAGATCAGGCCGATTCCGGCCAGCATCGATGCCAGCGTCAGGAACACATTGCCAAGCACGACGATGTGCTTGTGCGGACGCAGGAGCGCCAGGACGCGCCACAACACGCGCTCCTGGAGCGAGAACCGGCTGGTGAAGAACTCCACGGCCGACCGAAGGAATTTGAGCCGAATCGCCATCAACGAGGCATCAACAGGGAATCATTCGTCCGGCGCGCCCACGTCCAAGCCGCCGCCCGCGCCGTGCCATCATCAGTATTCCCCACGACTCCCCCGCGAGGCAAGGGCAAGATGCACGGGAAAGGGTCGCGGGGTTGCGCCAATGGAGGTTAGCGACAGGCCGACCACCAACCCGGGCGAGGGAAAACAAGACCCCTCCCCCGCGGCTGGAGCGGGCCGTGCGGGACGCTCAATCCGGGATGAAGGTTAAGGAAGCTAAGGGAAAGGCCCTGCCCTGCCGCGACGGGGCCCAGGGGTTTCAACGCAGCGATGTCGCTTAGGAAGGGGAGCGAACGTTCGTCGCTTCGGGCCCTTTGCGGCCCTGGCCCGCTTCGAACTCGACTTTCTGGCCTTCCTTGAGAGTCCGGAATCCGTCCATGGCGATGTTCGAGTAGTGCACGAACAAATCCTCGCCGCCGTCGTCCGGAGAAATGAACCCATAGCCCTTCTGCTCGTTAAACCACTTCACTGTGCCCTTGCCCAACTGCTCATCTCCTCAGGCCGACGCCTCGAGCGCGGCCTATGACGTGAAATCTCCCCCCATTTGCCCCGGGAACGCTCTCGAGGGGCAAGAGCCGAAACAATGTCGCCCGAGAGCCGCAATAAAGCCCAACCGTCTCTACTCTGTCAACAACCTTTTCTGATTTTTCGGGCGAATCGCGGGGCGAGTCCGCGCCCAGCCGGCGCGTCAAACCGCAGCCCTCCGCGTGAAACAACGCACACTGACTTGTTTTGCTCCACGCCAACGCGATTTCCTCAACTCACGACCTTGACGCCCTTCGGCGCGGCGATCCTCGCCCGGCCGTTTTCGCGCGAAACCCGGATGACGCCGAGCGGCGTCGGATACGCCACGGAGTAGTTGAAGGGTGCCTCGCGCGGAGAGACGCGCACTTTGCGGCACCCCGGCGCCAGGATCTCCAACCCCATCAGGTTTCGAATCAGGAACTCCGCCGGACAGGCCGACCAGGCGTGCGAGTGGCTGCGCAAGAGTCCGGTCAACGGCCCCGAGCGCCGTGTGCCGTTCACGTACCATTCCTCGATCGCGGTGGTATGGCCGCGATCGACCATGCGCCCGCCCCAGCGGTCGCGGATCAGCTCCAACGCCAGATCGAACCGCCCGGCGCGCTCCAGCGCCTGCAGGACGACGATCATGAAGAACGGCTGCGCCTCGACGTAGTTCTTGACCGTCTTCTTCTCATAGAACGCCGAGATGACGCGGGCGGCGGTCTTCGGATCGCACAGGCCCCAGCGGATCGGCGCGAAGTTGCCCTGCTCGCTGACGCGCGGCGAGAAGCGCCCGCGCAGGTTGGCGTCGGCGAACACTCCGCGTTTTCGGTCGAACAGCCGCTTCTGGAGGTTGGCTTGAATGTTCGCCATGGTCGATTCGGCCAGGCCGGTCATATAGGCGTCGTTCTTGAGCCGCGCCATCGCCGCGAAGGCTTCCAGCGCGCCGAAGAAGATGGCGTTGTACGCCCCGCATTCGCCCGCGCGGTCCACCCAGGCCCAGTCGATGAACGGGTGATACGGCATGTCCTCGACGAGCCCGTGTTCATTGACATAGTGCAAGTGGGCGCGAATCACTCGGCAGGCCTCGGGATAAAGCTGGTGAATCCAGCGCTCCTCGCCGGTGTAGAGGTAGTGATTCCACACGCCCATGATCCACCACAGCGAGTAATCGGGAATGACCGCCATCCAGCTCTTCGACACCGTGTTGCTGACGTTGGGGATGATGCCGGTGGGGAACTGGTTGGCGGCGGACTGGCGATAGAACTTGCCCGGCAGCGCCGTGTCGCCAAAGCAGGCGTAGACGGCGGGCACGGTGACGGCGGCCACGTCGCCGAGCCATTGCGCCTGCTCGCGCCACGGGGTGTCCATCAGGAACTCGTTGGAGCACAGGCGCAGCGTCGCGCGCGAGAGTTCGAAGATCGCGTTGAATTTCTCGTCGTCGGATTGAAACGCGCCGCGATTCTCATACGGGTAGTTCGACGTGACCGCGCGCACCGAGCGAAGCCGCACCGGCTTGGGGCACGAATGGAAACGAATCTTGACGTAGCGGAAGGATTTCCAGGTGAACGACTGCCAGGCCTGTTCGCCGTCGACCATCGTGTAGCGATCGGCGAACTGGCATTCCAGGGCGTTGTTGAAGTGGCCGTCGACCAGGCGCTCGGCGTAACCGATGTCGATCATGCCGCCGTTCACGCCATCGATCTCCAGTTGGATATAGGCGCTGAGGACGCGGCCGAAGTCGAGGACGACCGATGGATCGTAGATGCCGTCGAAGGCGATGTCGCGGAGATGGTTCGTCGAGCATTGGAGAATCGCGCCGTCGTTCTTTGCGCCGCACAACCTGTCGACGTTCTCGGCGCGCGAATAGCGGAGAGGGCCGCCCGGCATCGACAGCGCGATGGACAGATCGTCGCCGCGCATACGGTTGGCCAGGTCCAGGTTCTCCTCCACGGCGACGATCTGGCGCGGCGCGATCGCCTCGCTGGCCATGTCGGGGATGTCGCGCGGCAGCAGGCGATACCACGGCGGGACGGCCGGCGGATTGTCGGAGTGGGGGCCGCGCGCGACAACGACCGGAGTCCAGCCGGCCTCATGGAAGCCCACTTGGTTCCAGCCGGCGGGCGCCTTGCGGGCGTCGTAGAACTCCTGGTAGGGGGTCGTCTTGTTGAAGCGGCAGTAAAAGGTGTCTTCCCGCCAGGCCGCCGCGCGGGCGACGCGCCAGTCGCGGCCGGTGGCCAGGATCGTTCGCCCGGCGCGGTCGCACAGTTCGGCCAGCAGCCCGCCGCGGGTGTCCTCGTGGTTGCCGACGTAGTTGACGATGAACGCCACGCAGTTGCGGCCCTTCTTCAGGAACGCGTCGACCGGGCGCTCGTCGTAATATTGAAAAAACGGCTGCGATTGCGGCGCGCCGCGGCCGACGAATCGCCCGTTGAGGAAGAGTTGGTAGCGCGTGTCGGCGGCGACGTAGACGCGCAGGCCCTTGGGCGGGGCGTTGAGGGTGAACTCCTTGCGGAAGTAGTAATA
>JAPLSS010000727.1 GCA_026398515.1 Candidatus Sumerlaeota bacterium
CGCGGCACGGCCTCCAGCGAGTCCGGCCCGCCCAGATTCAACAAGAGAACGCCGATCGGTGTGTCCGGCACGACGGGTAAGCCATCCTTCGCCAAAGTGCGCGCCCACCTGCGCGTTGGGTCTACGATGGACGCCGCGGATGGGAAAGGCAAAGGGGAGTTTGAGGGAAAGACAAACGCGCCATTCAAAGCTCATATTGTCGAGGACCGCGGCCACACCGCCCTCGTCACTCTTCCAGCATTTGCGGTCGCAGGAAACGCTCCGTCCGAATCACGTGCAAAATGAACACTGTGTCCTTCTCAACGCGGTAGAAGATGCGGGACGGGGCGACAATGACCTCTCGATAGGGAGTTCCTGGGAGTTCGAGAGGACGTTTCCCGGCATAGGGAAACTGCTCAAGTCGGGCAACCCGGTCAAAGACCTTCCGCACGAAGCGGCCCGCCGCCGAAGGTTTGTCCAGAGCGATATAGTCGGCCACGGCGTCCAGGTCGTTCAACGCCGGCTCCGTCCATATCAGGCGAGCCATTTGCGCATTCTCCGCCTGGCTTCGGCCTTTGTGAGCGTCCGGCCTTCGAGGATGGCTCGCTCCCCGCGTGCGATGCCCTCAAGAATTTGCATCCGCTTCTGCATCCACTCGAACATCTCGACGTCCACGAGGTAAGCGGACGGCGCTCCATGCTCGGTGATGAGGATCGGGTCTTTGGACTCGCGCAGATCGGCGAGGATGCGCGTGGCCCGGCGCTTCAACGTGGTGACGAGTTCCGTTTTCATGGAGTGATACTAAAGTGACACCTTGCGGCGACGCAAGCGATTTCGCACGCTGCCCCACGAATCGTGCATCTTCTATCGGTTCACTTCGCATGTTCCTCCTTTCGCGCGGAAGAAGGATCGGTCCGCACGAACGTCGCCAAGACCGGCATGTGGTCGCCGGCCTTGACCCGCGTGACCCGCGCGCCCGTGCAGCGAAGGCCCTGGCTGAAGAGGATATGGTCGTATCGATTCGACAGCGTGGTTAGAGAAAGGAATTCGTTTGAGCGCGCTTCAGCGTGGCTTCTCGACAAGGCTTTGGCGCTAAAGTTCCCGTGCCATTCCGCTAGACTCTCGTCCAGTCGTCGTAGACCGCGTCTTCGGGATTGTCCCACTCTTCCTCTAGTCGACGCGCCCCGAGCTCCGCCCACGCCTGGCGCTCCGATTCTTGCGCTTCTTCGGCAACACGGATGTCGATCTCGCCCTCCGTTCCTTCGGCCAGGGCGAGAGGCTGATCCAACTCCAGGGTTTGGCCCCGGTAACGGGCTTTTGCTCGAATCATGTCCTCTCCTTTCTCGTTCCAGCGTCGTTGTCATTATAGCGCCGCGGGGCGCGAGCGCAACAGTTTGAGGTCGACGCGGCAATGCCCTGATAGGCCTTGGAATCCAACTATAGCCCGACCAAGCGATCCAACGGCAAGAATCCATGATGGCCGTTAATCATCCTGCCTCCTAATTGTCCTGCCTGAGCTTGCGTGGAAGAACAGAACCTGCCAGGGCAGGACGATGAGGGGGCAGGACGATTAACGGATAGAACGGTCCATTTCCCATTGCCAGTGCCTCTCATCGAACCGCGTGGGCGTGGGTTCGTCGAGCAGCTGGTCTTCTCCCCGCTCATGGGCTTTTTTCGCGACCTCGGTCCAGCAGGCGCGGGGATGGCGGACTGGGCGGATGATGTCGGCCTCGTTTCCCGCGTGCAGATCGGCATCCTCGCTCATGCCGCAATTCTCCTCACACGGCCGGGGCCATCCGCGAGACGAATCCGAGGCGAGTTACGCCACCCGTTGCGCCGCGACCGAAATCCGGCCCCGCGCACGACTTCTCGGCTTGGCCTTGACGAGGATCCAGACGTCTCGATCCAACGCATTGAGAAACCGAATCAGGCGCTCCATCGAAAAACCGGCCAGCCGTCCCCTCAAC
>JAPLSS010000987.1 GCA_026398515.1 Candidatus Sumerlaeota bacterium
GGATTTCGTGCGGCGGCGCCTGGCGCGGGAGTACCCAGAGTGATATGTAAGTAGGCCAGCCTTGCCGAGGCTGGCTTCGGCGGCGTCGCTCGCTTCGAGTCCGCCCCGGCAGGGTGGACCTACTCAGATCGTCGGAGCGTTTCCGACCATGAAGACCCCCGCTATCTCCGTCTTTATGTTTCTTCTGGCTTCGCTGTTCGGCGCGTTGGGACAGTTCCTCTATAAGAGCGGCGCCGAGCGCGCGGATCACGGATTGTGGAGTTGCCTCGCCAACCTGCGCATCCTCGGCGGCGTGGCCTGTTACGTGCTCGTCATGGCGCTGTTCGTGGGCGCGTTCCGGAAGGGCGGGGCGCTGAGCGTCCTGTACCCGGTCTATGCGACCACCTTCATCTGGGCGGCGTTGATTGGACTATGGGTCTACGGCGTTCCGATCCGGCCGGTGAATGTGGCTGGAATGATCCTTCTCGTCGGGGGTATGTTTCTCATGGGGCTATGATCATGAATCCAGTCGATCCTTCTTCTATCGAACGCCGCCCGCTGGCGACCCGCGAGCGCAGGAGTTCGCAGTGGGTCGCCGGCATTCTCGCGCGCGCCGGCATGGCGCCCAACGCGATCTCCCTGGCCGGCCTCATGTTCGGAATCGCCGCCGGCGTCGCGTTCGCCGCCACCGCCGCCTGGCCCGCGCAGGCGCGCTGGTGGTGGATCGCCGGCGCCGCGCTGGTGCAATTGCGGCTGGCCTCGAACATGCTCGACGGCATGGTCGCTTTGGCCGCGGGCGCGTCTTCTCCCGTCGGCGAACTGTACAATGAAATCCCCGATCGCGTCACCGATGCGGCCATTCTCGCCGGTCTGGGCTATGCGCTGCATTCGGAGCCGGTCCTCGGCTGGCTGGCGGCGTGCGTGGCGCTGTTCGTCGCCTATGTGCGCGCGGAAGGCAAGGCGGCCGGCGCGCGGCAGGAATTCTGCGGCCCGATGGCCAAGCCGCAGCGGATGTTCATCGTCACCGCGGCGGCGCTTTATTGCGGCCTGGCGCCGGCCGCATGGCAGCCGATTCTGGGGGCCCGCCAGTGGGGCCTCGCCGCCATCGCCTTGTTGATCATCATCTTCGGCGGAGCGATCACGGCGGCGCGGCGCATCCATCGCATTGCGTCCACGCTGAAGGCGGCCAAACCATGAGCCTCTCCGCCCACGAGCGGCTGTTCGGCTGGCGCCACGCATTCGATCACCCGGTCACGGTCGGGCTGGTCGTGTTTGTCGCCGCGGCGCTGTTTGTGGCGTGGATCGCCATCGCCGTACTGCGCAGATTGGGCAAAGTCGGCGACGCGGAATACGAGGATTTGCGCCTTCGCCTGCGCTCCTGGCTGGTTCTCATTCCGCTCATGCTCCTGCCCGTCCTTCTGGGCGCGGCGTGGACGATCGGGGGCGTGGCGATCCTGAGCCTCCTCTGCTATCGCGAATTCGCCCGCGCCACCGGCCTCTTCCGCGAACGGCGCATCAGCGCGATGGTCGTCGCCGGCATCCTCGCCGTATCCGCCGCCGTGCTCGATCATTGGTATGGCTTGTTTGTCGCGTTGCCGGCTCTGACCATCACGCTCATCGCCGCGGTCGGCATCCTGTCCGACGAGCCCAAGGGCTATATTCAACGTGTGGCGCTGGGCGTCTTCGGATTCCTCTTGTTCGGCGTCTGCCTCGGGCATTTGGGCTACATGGCCAACGACGAAAACTACCGGCCCGTCATCCTGATGCTCGTGCTTTCCGTGGAGTTGAACGACGTGTTCGCCTACACGTGCGGCAAGACCTTTGGCCGCCACAAACTGGCGGTCCACACCAGCCCCAACAAGACGATCGAAGGATCGCTGGGCGCGTTGGCGTTGACGACGGCGCTCGTCGCCGGCCTCGGCCATTTCGTCTTTCGCGCCACGGAGGTCGACTCGCCGGTCATCCTCGTTGCTCTGGGCATGCTGGTCAGCGTCGCCGGGCAGATGGGCGATCTGATGCTTTCGTCCATCAAACGCGACCTGGGCATCAAGGACATGAACGCGCTGATCCCGGGCCACGGGGGGCTGCTCGACCGCTTCGACAGCCTGCTGCTGGCCTCGCCGGCGGTCTTTCACTTTTTCAGCTATTGGCACGGGTTCGGGCTGAACCAGCAAACGCGCCTCTTCTTCTGAGCGCTGACTGACAGGCCGGGCCACTATCCGTCCGGAAAGAACGCGCCGTTGTTTAGCGGCTTTGTTTTTTAACCCCGGAAGGGGTTTCACATGAATAGCCGCGGGCGCCAGCCCACGGAAAG
>JAPLSS010001004.1 GCA_026398515.1 Candidatus Sumerlaeota bacterium
TAGGCGACTCTCATCTTCATGCCGCAATAGTAATGCTATACGCAGCGCCTGTCAAGTGAAAAATACAGTTTTACTAGCGACACCATGATCCCGAAAAAACGCGCCCAACCCCAACCGGCGCAACATTCCATCGCAACACGCCTCAGAATGAGTTACTCAACTTCCGTCGAAACCAAGCCGCGCGGGATTCGCGTTTCCGCGAACCCCGCGCGCGGGATTCATCTCCTCCATTCGCCGACGCTTATTGCTGTTGCAGCAGTTGCAGCGCCGCCCGCGGAGCGACGTTGGCTTGCCCGAGGATCGCCACGCCGGCCTGCTGCAGGATCTGGTTCTTCGTCAGGATCGCGGTTTCGGCCGCGAAGTCCGCGTCGCGGATGCGCGAATCCGACGCCGCCAGGTTTTCGCTGATGATCTGCAGGTTGTCGATGGTGATCTGCAGCCGATTGGTCAGCGCGCCGAGGCGCGAGCGCGTCTCATTGATCTGCGTCAGCGCGAAGTCGACCGTGCGAATGGCATCCTCCGCCCCTGCGGACGACGTGACGTCGATGCTGGTGATGGCGGTCGAGTAATCCATCCCGACCGACGCCGGGGCGAACCCTGGCGCCGTGCCGTCGATGGAGAAGGCCTTCGAGCAGTAGAGCGTCACCGTGCCGGCCGTCGTATCGTCCGTCAAATTCGCCCCGCCCGCGCCCGTGAAGCCGAGCGCCTCGCCGGCCGCGCCGGTCGTGGTCAGGGTGATGTTGCGGCCGTCTGCGGCGCTCAGCACGAGCTGGTTGCTGGAGTTGACCGAAGCGACGACGCCGGTCTGGTTGGAGCGCGCGTTGATGACTTCGACCAGCGCGCCGCTGGAATCGTCGTCCATGACCGTGACCCCGCCGATGTTCACTCCGTTGATCACCAGCGAGTTCGTCTGGCCGTCGAGCACCACCGAAGACATCCCCGAATTCTGATACGTGCCGGGGGTGAAGCCGGCGGCCGTCCCGGCCACGGTGACGGCGTCGGAAACCGTCGAATTCAGCGTTACGGTTCCCGTGTAAGCCGTGCGCGCCAGGTCTCCCGCCGCCACGAATCCCAACTCGGCGCCCAGCGTGCCGGCCGTGCCGCCGGTTTCCACGTCGATGTTGCGCCCGTCGGCCGCGCCCGTCAGGACGAGGTGTCCGCTTCCGTCGGTGGAGGCCGACACCAGGCCGCTCAGGCCGACGGTTGCATTGATGGCCGCGGCCAGCGCCAGCGCCGAGGTCTCGCCGGCGGCCAGGCCCGACAAGTCCGCCGTCACGCCGACGCCGTCGATCGTCAGGATGCGGGCCACGCCGTCGATGTTGGCGTTCGACACCGTGCCGAGGCTGAACGTCTTGGTCGCCGCGTTGGCGGCGGCCGCCACGCCCGTCGTGTCGGTGCTATCGTTAATGGCTTCGGCCACGGCGATGGCGCTTTGCGCGTTGCCGAAGGTCGAGGTCGTGTCATCGCCCGCCGTCGTGGCGCGGATGGCCTGGCCGTTGAGCGTCAGCTCCCCAGCGCTCAGGCCGTTGACCGCGGCGGTCGTGGTCGAGCCGCCCTGGACGGTCAGAACCGTGGCGTTGGCCGTTGCGGTCACGCCGGTGGAGGCCTCGGCCGCGTTGATCGCCGCCGCCACGGCGATGGCGCTTCCGTTGCGGATCGCATAGGAGACGCCGTCGCTGGACGACGCGCCGATCGACGTGCCGTTGAGCACGAGATCGCCAGCCGCCAGCGTCGCGACCTCGCCGCTGGCGGTCTTGGCCACCGCGCCCAGCGAGGCGGCGCGCATGTCGTCGATGGAGATGGCGATCGTCTGGCCCGGCATCGCGCCGACCTGGATCGACTTGTTGACAAACGATCCATCGAGCAGGTTCAGGCCGTTGAACTGGACCGTGTTGGCGATGCGCGACAGTTCCTGCAACTGCTCGTCGATCTCCAGTTGCAGGGCGGCGCGGTTGTTCACCGAGTTCGTGTCGTTGGCCGCTTGCACGGCCAGTTCACGAATGCGCTGCACGATGTTGGTGTACGCCTGGATCGCCCCTTCCCCCGTTCCGATCAGGCTGACCGCGTCGTTGGCGTTGCGGATCGCCTGATTCAGGCCGGAAACCTGGGAGCGAAGCGACTCGGAAATCGCCAGACCCGCCGCGTCGTCGCCGGCGCGGTTGATTCGCAGGCCCGAAGACAGCCGTTCCAGGGACTTGGCCAGGGCAGTGGTTGAACGTTCCAGGTTTCGCTGGGCGTTCAACGAGGAGATGTTGGAATTGACTGAGAGCATGTTCCTGTCCCTCCATGTTCAGCGTGAGCGGGGCGGCGAACGGACGTTCCCAAAGGACGCGCCGGCCTTTTCGATGGACCCCGTTGTGCAGCGCCGATGGCGCTCGCCACGCCCCAGACAGCTTCGTCCCTGACGGCCTCCTGGCCCACTGGCCCTGTTCCGCCGAAGTCCATGCGGCAGAACCTGCCAGTCCTGAGGCGACGGGCCGCTAGGGGCGCAAAGAGCGGGCCATCGACGGCATGCCACAGCCGCGCGCGAAGGCGATTCGCCCTTCCGGGGCATGCGAACCGCCGAGGCGCCAAGGCCCGCAACCATTGATTTCTCAATGAATCGCGAGGCGGAACAGGCAGCGAGGAATCATCTGGCGCGCGGCTCGGCCGCGGCGAAAAACGCCCCGCGCTCGCCGTGTTGCCGCCGTCCCGCGCATGGGAAGAATCTTCTGGACAACCCAAGGAGGGGACGAAATTGCCTAGCCTCGATTTCTCACCACTTCTCGCCATGGGCGAGGACGTGGCCT
>JAPLSS010000444.1 GCA_026398515.1 Candidatus Sumerlaeota bacterium
TCAACTGCATTATGGTTTCGACGTCCTTCTGGAATTCCTGCGCATGCTTGGGAAATTCGCCGATCTTGGCCGGCTCGATCCGCGCCTGCTTAAACCACATGGCCTGGATCTGCTTCGTTGTCACCCCCGCCGCTTTAATGCGGTCCTCGGCGATGTCCCAGACCTTCATGTCATGCGGCTGGCCTCCCCGCACGGTCCCCTTGGCCCAGACTTCGGAATCCTGACCGCTCTGCGCGACATCGACAAGAACCACCGCCGGCGCTTTGTCCGGATCGGCGTCGGCGATCTGCTTGAAGACCTTGAACTCCATCGTCGTGTTCGACATGCCGTGACCGAGCAGCACGATCTTGCCGCCGGGCGACGGCTTGCCGTCGGCATCGAGCGGCTGGATTTCCTTCGCCGCCTTCATGGCCGCGTCCATCTGCTCCTTGGGCGGCTCGTTCTTGCCTTTCCCATAGAGGCCGCCGTCTTCGCCCTTGTAGGTCTCGGTCGTCATGTCCGACAGGGGGATAAAGCCCACGCTGGTTCCCGCGGCGTTCGGCTTCAGGTCCGCTTTGCTGGCGGCGCCGGCTTTTGCGCCGCCCTGCCGCTGCCGCAATTCCTTGGCCTTGTCCAGATACGCCTGATCCTCGGAAGAGAGTTTTTCCCCGGCCTTTTGTCTGTCGAAAATCTTCTGGGCCTTCTGCATGTCAAATGGTTCTTTCGACTCCTGGGCAAGCCCCACGCCGCCAACCACCGAAAACGCCAGAACAAGCGCCAGCCACATTCCCCACAGATTGCGTTTCATACGAATGGCCACCTCCTTATGGTGTGAGATACAGGAATCCTACGACCAGGCGGAAATCCATTGCGTCATATGTATCCTAATTGTTTCCACATGTTTCCTGCAAGAAAAAATCGCACCCGTCTCTCGGAGAATTGTGCGCGTGTTCCTCATGAAATACGTGTGGTACACATGCGACGAACGGCCGCGTTTCTGGGGATTGTAGCCCATGATCGCCCCTTCCTGTTTCCCATACAACGGCTTCACCGTCGTGTCCACGTCCAGTACCCACGGCTCCTCCAACAACGGCTCGTAGCAGCGGCGCAGGTGCTTCTGCTGCCACTGCGTGCATGCCGGCTCCGGCGCGTGGCGGAACGCCCGGCGCACCGAGTCCTCGCTCATCGTCTGGCTCATCCCCAGCAGCCGCGGGTTCACCGTGTGGCGCCGGATCGCCGTGACGTGCGCATAGCGCGTGTGGCCCACCAAGATCGACAGCACCGCCGTGGCCAGCACGTCGCGCTTCGACGGCGCGTTCGGGCTGTGATACGCCAATGGGCAGTCCTCCACCCACGGCTCGAACAACTCCGCCGTCTTCAGAAACTCGATGAAGAACGGCAACTGGCCCAGCGGCGTCACCGCCGCCTGCGGATCCCACTCTACGTGAATCCACCCCCCAAACGTCTCCACCGCCACCGCCGGCCCGTCCGAAGGCTCACCCAACGGGTGAACCAATGGGAAATCGCTCGTTGTATTCATAGCCCTCATATGCAACAAGATACGAGAAACAGGCTATCGCCAAATGCTCTTTCTAGGATGAAAGGTTTCCAAGTTTACCCTATACTCTTTCCCCCTTCCTGGGCTTTGCTTGGCGCGAGAGAAGTTCGGGCTAGACGCTGGCAGAATCCGGGCCGCGCGGCCCGCCGTCCATCGGCTGCGCGCTGAGCATCCGAACCACCTGGTCGACCGCGTCGGTCTTGGCGATCTCCCGGAGCGTTGCGGCGATGCGTTCGCGCATGCCGTCGTTGTCCGCCTCCTGGAGCATGCAGATCAGCGGAAGGACCGCCGCCTCGTCGCCGATGCGCTCCAGCGATTCCAGCAGTTCGCCCATGGCCTGCGGGTCCATCCCGTTCATATTGCTCAGCAGCGCCCGCAGCGCATCGCTGCCGCCGATCAGGCCCAGCGCGCGCGCCGCCCGCGATTGGACCGCCGCCGCCGGGTCGCGCAACACCCGCGAGAGCGGCTCGGCGGCGTCGGCCAGGCCGATGTGGCCGAGCGAATCGGCCGCCGCGGCGCGCACCATCGCCGACTCGTCCTCCAGCGCGAAGATGAGATCATGAATGGCCATCGGCGATCCCAGCCGCCCCAGCGACCAGGCGGCGTTCGCCTGCTTCGATTCGTCGCCCCGCCGGCGCAGGACGTTGGCGTGCCGCATGACCTGCAACGGGCTGGCCTGGAGCAGCGAGGCCGCCATGCCCCGCAGCGAATGGCTTTGCTCCTCGCGCAGGATGCGGGAGAACGGCCCCGCGCTGCACCGCATTAGGAAACTGGCGAGGAACACGTAGTGGTACCCGGAGAAGTGGTAAATCCCGGCGTGGAAGGAACACAGATGGGTCAATGGATCGATGAGCGGGCCGGCGATCAGCGGCGACAGGCCCGCCGCCAGGCCCACCGCGAAGAAGTTCGACGCGCCGATGTACATCGACCGGTTGCGCCGCGGCGTGCGCTTCAGCACCGTGCCCGAAAAGGCGACGTTGATCCCCGCATCGACCGCGCCGTCCACCAGGGACAGAAGCAAGAAAGCGGGGATGGCGATCGACTTGACCGGCGGGATGATCAGGTAGAACAGCGGGATGATCGGCTTGGCGAACGCCAGGGCCTGCGTCGCCGGCGTCTGGCCGTAGGTGTCGCACAGCATGCCCCACAGGCGCGAGGACGCCACCGTGCCGATGGAGGAGACGATTATGAGCATTTGCAGGGTGAAGACGCTGAAATGCAGTTCGCTCACCAGGTAGAGAAACATGAACGGGGCGGCGACGTTGATCGCGAAATTCCAATACGCGCGAAACGCCAGAAACGGGCGAAACTCCGGATCGCGCAACGGCTCCAGCAGCGCCTTCCACAGCGGAATGTCAGGCGCCCGCGCCGGCTCCGGCTCCGGGACCACGAGAAAACAGAGAACATCGGCGACGCCGAGCGCCACGCCGGTCGAGGCCAGGATGGCGAACCCCAGGAAGACCTGGCCGCTCTGTTCGAAGTGATCGAAGCCCAGGGCGATGGCGGCCTGGGCGAACATGGCGATGCTGGTGATGAATTTCTGACGCGACGCCCATTCGCGGTTCAGCGACTCCCGAGGCGTCAAGTCGGTCATCCAGGCGAGCCACATGGGGGCCCCGAAATTGGCCAGGGCGTTGGAGGCGAACAGAACGGCGACGACCCATACCATGCGCGCCTCATGGCTGAGCGGCAGGCCCGGCGCCGCCAGAACGAGCAGAAACAGGAGGCGATAGACAATCGCCGAGACGATCCAAAACGTCTTACGCCGCCGCATGCGGTTCGCCCAATCGGCGCCGAAGATTTGAAACAGGATGGCCAGCGAACTGAGGCTCTCGATCACGCCGAAGACGATCGGGCTGGCCTTCAGTTCGATGAGGAACCGGGTGCGGGGAGCACTGGCCACGCAGGCGATGTACACCGTGCCCAGCACGCCGGCGACATTGGCCATGCGCCAATAACGTTTGAATTCAGAATAGGGGAACCGCGAAGGAGAGGAGGAGTCTTTCATCTCGAAACGAAATCGCCCAACATCCAGGTTTGCCAGACAACAGGGGAGAAGCCGTGGCTCCCGCGGGTCGACAGGAAAATCCTACCATTCCTGGCGCAACGCCAGTATTTTTCGGAAAGTGGCGCAGGCTTTCCAGCCTGTGATCTACACGAACGGGAGTGGGAGCCATTCACAGGCTAGAAAGCCTGCGCCACTCAACCGCCTGATGGATGCATTTTCGGGAAAGCGCGGGTGCATGCCGCATTGTAGCTTGCTTTTTTTGGAGCATGCGACATCTTGTCCTAGCTAAACAAAAGGGTTAGCGTTATAGGCTCCACGATGAACGCTCAACGATTTCCCGTGGAGGCCGTGCGATGTCGCGAAGCAAGCGGATACTGGAGCGGTTCGAGGGGTTGCTGCGCGGGGTTCGAGAGATGGAGGCCGGGGGCGACTTGGATGGATTGCTGACGCGGGAGGGGGACAAGATTCTGAAGACGATCTATGAGGAGGCGTTGGCCGAACGCGTGGAAATCACCGCTGAGCAGGCGGCTTCTTCCCCCTGTGCCGTACCCGCGGTGCGAGGGGGACGCCGGGCGCAAGAGCGGGGCGCGTCCGCGTCAGATCAAGACGGTGCGCGGCCAGATCCGGTATGAACGCCCGGTGTTTCGGTGTCGGGTGTGTGGGCCGTCAAGAGCAACGCGGTCGGTCGGCGCCGTGCTCGCTGCCGCGCCGAATTGGTCAACAATGTATGCACCTGCTTGCATAGCACACAGCGGCGTCCCGATATTGTCCGCAATTGCTTCCATGAAAAACCGGTGCGGTATGCAGCGGAATAGAAGCATGTTACCATCATGGGTAAACTATTATTGACCTCTGCATAAATAATGGAACAGAACATGGGGGTATTTCGAGGAAACAGACCTGTATTCCGTTCCATTATTTATGCAGAGGTCAATAAGCGCTCGGAGTAGTATAAGGGATAACCAATGAGTGACTCAAGGCAGGATCTCTATTTGGAAAAGGAAGATGCCGAATCCTCCACGCGAAACGTGGGCAACGGCGCCGGGGAAAATGCAACGGCGATATCATGGCTACGCGGGACTCTTTCATTGCACTTTCCTCTGTGGAACTGGACGGAATCCGGATCCTCGTATCCGGCTTTCCGCTCTATGCCAAGGCCTTTTCGATGCGATCGAGCGCGACCCGCAGGTCGCCCATGGTCTCTTCGGTGTCCGTCTCGTATTCGATGGAAATCGGCCCCTGGAAATTCCATTGCCGGAAAATCTGCATGACGGCGCGCAGGTCCAGCGGTCCGTCGCCGACGATGTGCTCCTTGCCGTGCTGGCCGTTCTCGTCCTTGTCGATGTCCTTGAGGTGCACGGCGTACACGCGCTCCTTGAAGTGATGAAGGGCTTTGACAGGATCGACCGGGACGCGGGTGAAGTGCCCGGTGTCGACGCATAGGCCGATGAGGGGGCTGTGGCCCTGGATGTGCTTGTCGATGGTCTCGATGTCGGGCCACGTGCTCGTCGGCCCGTGATTGTGGATGCCGACCTTGATCTGGTACTGGTCGACGAGCTGGTCCAGCGCGTCCATCGAGTCGTGCATGGGGTTGGCCATCATGACCTTGACGCCGAGTTTTTTGGCGAACTCGAAAACCGGCCGGTTCTTCTCCACATCGGCGGTCAGGATGCCCACGGCGACACAGTCGATCTCGATGCCGTTGTCGGCGCACAGTTTCTTGACGCGCTCGATTTCGGCGTCGGGGGCTTCGATGGCCAGATGCTTCTTGGACAAGTCGACGTAGCGCAGGCCGAGGTCCTTGAGCCGCTCGACCACGCCCTGCAGATCGTGCTTGCGTAGCGTGATACTCTGCAAACCGATCTTCAAACCCTTGAATCGATCCATCGCTGTCTCCTTCTTTGGGCTGCCCCGTGCCCACGGGGATGCGGTAGAGAATGCGGAATCCTCCGCCCCATGTCCAGCCTTGAGTTCATAGTGACACCAGCTATGAGGCCGACTGTGCACGCCCGTTCACCAGCCAAAAGCCGGATTCTCTTGGCGTCCAGGTCCCTCTGCGCTACATTCCCACCTATGGTCGTGGCTCCTTTCCGGCCGCCGGCGACACGTTTTCGGCGCCGTCGTAGTGGGTGCGCGAGATGATTTCATCCTGCAGTTCCTTGCGCAGGGTTGTGAAGTAGGCGCTGAATCCGGCTACCCGCACAATCAGATTTTTGTATTTTTCCGGTTCTTTTTGCGCTTCCAGAAGATCCTCCGCCCGCACGCACGTGATCTGCATCTGCATGCCTCCCAGTTCGAAATACGTGTCCACCAGCGAGACGATCTTCTCGAAACTGCCCGGATCGTCAAGCATGCACGGGTGTAATTTTACGTTGTACGTGTAGCCGTTGGTCCAATGCCGTCCCGGGCGCGTCCGCGTCACCGACAGCGCGGCCGAGGTCAGGCCGGCGCGATCACGCCCTTGTCCCGGGCTGATGCCATCGGCGTACGATTGGCCCCGAATGCGCCCATCGAACGTGGCCGGCGAAACACGCCCTAGAGTCTCGTGAACCTGACGGGGGATGGCCTCGTAAGCCACGTCGATGCCGAAATCAACGTAAACCGATTTGCGCGCCCGCCAATGGATTTCCGAGACCAGGTCCACGTAACGGTCCACTTCCTCGAGGTTGTTGCCATAACGGGGCAGCCGGTCAATGCGCGCCTTGAGTTCGGGATTGGACGCGAAATCCGTCTTCAACGCCTCCAGGTACGCCGGCAGGCCGCAACGCTTCTGGCGAAACGTTATTTCGTCCACCGCGAACAATGAATCCACCAGATTGGCGAGCGAAAACAACCCCACGCAGACCAGATTGTATTTCTCCCCGCCGCGCAGGAGATCCTTCCCGCGGGTCAGACAATTGGTCATGTAGGACGAAGCCAGAGGCTGAGGCCGGAGCTCGCCGTGCAGGCGCCGGACCGTCGCATCCATCCCCACAAGTGTCTTCAAAAGGTAGGTAAACTGCGCTTCATACTGCTCCAGGACCTCGTCCATCGAAGCGAATTGATCCGGAGAAAGTGTCGGCGCCCCCACGGTCCGCCCGGTGGCCAAGTCGACGCCATTGTTTACGGCCAACTCCAATGCCCGCGGCAAATTGATCAAACCCGCGCTGACCGGAGCCATTTTTCCCGGCACGAACAACTCGGCGCAACCGACCTCGCTCCAGTCACACGCATCCGCCTCTTCGACCCCGTGTTCGTCCACCAGCGCCGCAATCGCCGCCTTGTCGCCGAATAGGCCGGGATAGCCTGTTCCCGCGCGCAACACTCGAATCGCCTGTCTTTTCAAGTCCGCCGGCGCGCTCTTATGCCACCGCACAACGATTGCAGGCGCGTTGAGCCGTAGATTCGGGATCGACTCCAGAAACAGCCGCGTCACCTCATTGCACAAATACCGGCCTTCGGCGTCCACGCCGCCGAGCGTGACACCGGCGGTCTTTGTGTCCAGGACGCCGCGGATGGGAAACTCCATGCTCTTGATGTCGACGATGGGAATCTCCATGATCTTGATGTCGAAATTCTCGACGAGTTCCAGCGCGCGCTCCCGATCCAGACGCCCGGCCTCAACGTCTCTGACGTAATAGTCTCCCAGTATCTTGTCCAGACGTCCGGGGGAAACCGAGTATCCATTGGATTCCTGATGCAGAGTCAGATAGAGGAACCAGATTGCCTGAAGCGCCTCTTGAAACGTCTCGGCCGGCTCTGCGGGAACTTTGCGACAGATAGCTGCCAGACTCTCCAATTCCGCCTTGCGCCAAAACCGGCGCTCACCACGAGCCAGTTCTTCGCAGAGTTCAGCGTATCGATTCGAGAATTGAACGACGGCGTTCATCGCGATGATGACGCTTTTATAGAAAATCCGGCGCTCCGGATCTTCGGCGCTTGCCTTCAATCCCTCGCGCGCCTGTCGCTTGAGACCTTCCAGCCCCAGCGCCAGAATCTTCTCATTGTCGATGGTGATATGGCCGTGGCCGTCTATTTCCGCCGCCGTATTGATGATCAGCTGTTCCTGAAGCAGGCGAGTCTCTTCCGGGCGTTCGCGCTCGACATGATAAAACAGGTCGCGCTCCTTCCAGAAGTCATACACCTCCTGCAGTTCCGGATACAGGGCCAGGTCCACCCGTTCCCCCACATCGCCCGTCAAATGGAGGCTTTTCACCCCCATGTGATATTCCGGGTAAAGCGGGCGCGCGCCGAGCGTGGAGGACAAATTGCCGACAAGCAGCTCGTCTTCCCGGACATAAATCGTCATGTTGGCGAGGATATGCTCCAAAGCGCGGGCGCGCTGGATCGTCCATGGCTCGCCCTGGTTCGCCTGGTATGCTTCCGTCGCCAACAGTGCCCGCTCCGTGCAAAGCGCGTCGGGGCACGACAACAACTCGTCCCGCAGAGATTCAATACGACTGTTCATGAAACACTCTCTGATGCCGAACTCGCGCCTTCGCCGTGCTCTGACCGGCCGGCGCCTCCGTCCAGCGGGGCGCGAGCGGAAGGCCGATACGGATAGCGCGCCCAGACGATGGCCAGATGAAGAAGGAGCTCTCGCGTAAGGCGCTCGCGGACATCCCGATTTCGCGGATCGTCATACACGTTGTTCCATTCGTATGGATCCGATTTGAGATTATAGAGCTCGCCGACAGCCTGGTCCAGTCGAAGTTCGGCGTCGAGGGCGTCGCCGGGGAGATGGAAAATCAGTTTCCAGTCGCGCGTGCGCCACATGTAGAGCGGCGCGCGTTGCGCGGCTTCATAACCGTTGCCGTGCATTTCGGCGAAGCCCCCCATTCGACTGTAAGGGCTTAGCAGGCTGCGGCCGGGCAAGCAGAATTCGGCCGGCGCGCCGCCGGCTTCCATCAGCGTGGGCGCCACATCAATCAGCTCTGCACAGCGCTCATCAACGGTCCCGCGCCGCGTTTCCGGAACTCGCGAACCGGATAGGATCAATGGGACGCGCACGCTGCCTTCGTAAAGGCAGTATTTGCTGTAACGGCCCCAGCGGTCGCCAAGCATGTCGCCGTGATCGGACAAGAAGACAATCAGCGCGTCATCCAGTTCCCCCATCGATTCCAGCTTGCGGAGCGTGCGACCGAACATGTCGTCCACGAAGGAACACGCGGCGTAGTAGCGCAATGTGGTCATGCGCCTCTCCTCCCGGCTCTTTTTCAGCCAGTCGTCGATGCGTTCCTCGTTGCGGGCGTCCTCGCCCAGGTGATCAAACGGACGGCCGCCCGGGGGGATTGGACAGTCAGGAATCTCGTCGATGGAATACAGGTCCTCATATCCGGCCGGCGGGTTCAGGCCGGGATGCGGATAATCCAGCGCGAGATAAAAGAACAGCGGGCGGCTGGAATCCCGGCCATGATCGAGGAAATCCAGCGCCTGGCGCGTCAGCCAACCATCATATTGGTCATCTACGGCGACCGCGCTGGTCTTCCCACGGTAGCCAAGCGCATTTTCTTTGCCCCCGCCGTATTCCGCGTTTTCGGCCTCCAGTCGCGCAAAGGCATCGGGCGCGTCCTCGGCCATCCAACGCGCATCCGGTTCGCGCTGCAAGGGCTGCGCCTGGGCGCGAAACTCAAAACCGCGCCGCGAGGGCCGGATGCCCATGCCCTTTCCAAGCGTCTCGCCCAAATACCAGTGCGTCTTTCCGATTCCCGCCGGCTGATAGCCCAGCTCCTGAAGCCGCGCCGCCAGCGGCGCGCGAGGCAGAAGGTCGTCCGTCGGGCAAAACTGCGAGTTATGGCGAACGCCGCATTGCGAAGGATGCAAGCCCAGCATCATTGAATAGCGGCTCGGAACGCACATCGGAGCGTTGCAAATCGCCTGACTGAAGCGAATGCCTTTTCGCGCCAATACATCCAGATTGGGCGTCTTAACGACGGGATTCACGCAGCCCAGCGCGTCCCAGCGTTGTTGGTCCGTCATCAGGAAAATAAGATTGGGCTGCGAATAAGGGTCGGGCATGGAAAAGCAGGTCTCCTTATGCGCCAGATTTTTTCTTAGCAAACAGCCGCATGGAGGAATTGCATAGCGCCGAGTCCCCCGACCTAAGCTCGGACCGCGGCGCCCTCCTCCAGATACGAGAGGGCTTGCCCGATGATATCCAAGCCGACTTTCTCGCCCCAGAGATTCAGCAACCGCTTCGTGACCGGCCCGGGAATTTCCCCGTCGCCGATCTGGCGGAAGTTGAAGCGGCTGGCCGGAAGACAACTGACGCTGGTGGAAGTGAGAAACGCCTCATCCGCCGTAAGGACATCAAACGGCGCGATGTCACGCTCTTCGACCGGGATGCCCAGCTCTGCCGCCAACTCCAACACCATTAGACGGCTGATGCCGCCGAGGCAATTGAGCGGCTTTGGCATGACCAGTCGACCGTCTTTGACGAGAAAGAAGTTGGCGCCAGTGCTTTCGGCCACATACCCCTCCAAATCGAACAGTAGAGCGAATGCCTCGGGGTCGATGGCCTTTGTTTCGCGCAAGGCCAGCATGACATTCATGCGGCTCATGTCCTTGATTCGGGAATCCACGGCATGCGGCGAATTCCTTCGCGTGGTTGGCACGACAAGATGGACGCCTTTTCGGTAGAACCGGGCGTACGTGCTGAAACCCATCCTGAAAATACACATGACCAAACTGGGCCTGAAGTTGCCCATCACACGGAAGTCCGAAGGCGTTCCGCTTTGCGAAATTCGCTGAAGGACAGTGACATCTTCGTTTTTCTCGAGCATCGGCGCATTTCTCGCCAGCAATTCGGCGGCTAGCGCCTTGAGCTCCTCTCGGCTTTTTCCCACATCCAGACCGGCGGCCCAAGCCGACGCGTACAAGCGGTCGAGGTGTTCCTCATACTTGAATAACTTTCCCTTGAATGTTCGGGAAAATTCGTAAACGCCATAGCCCATATTGAAGGCATTGAATATTCCGATCTTCGCTTTGCTGTCAGGCACAAACTCGCCGTCCACATAGGCCATCATTTCCTGCGCCATCTCTGTCTTCCTCCGATCTGCGTTCAAGGGTATCTCCAGCAATTCCCGCTGGGCGGAACATTGTCGTCTATCGGTGAAACAATGTTGTCTATCTCTTTTTGGCCTCCTCTGAAATATCCGTATCCTGTGCTCAAGAAAGGCTGTCTCCGTTTTCATCACGGATTCGAATCAGGCCGCGCCTAGCCGCGATTGGGAGGTCCGAGGCGCAGATGGAATAACAACCGCTGGTTTTTCCCTGCGATTTAACCATGTCTGCGCCGCCTTATCGACTCTTCTCCTCGCGGAGAATCCTCCCAGGCCTCGGGAAACCCCTTCAAATCGCCCGCTAATTGTTCGGGGAAACCAACAAATCCAATGGCTCCGGTATGTATTCCAGTTTGTTCAAGCCGGGCGGCGATTTGAATATCTTTTGGACCAGGTCCGCAAGTATCCTGACGGTTGCGATGTCTCCATTCACGATATTGCTATAATCAAACTTCCTTCCGTTGATCATCGTTGAGTTGTTCTTCTCCGCGCCCACATACATCCTTAAATCCAAACGGATAGACACCCCGTTTCTTGCCACGGTGCAGGTTTCATTCAAACCAACAACTCTGCCCGCCTCGATGATGGCTCTGTTTTGGGGCTTTATTGGCTTTTCGGCGATAACTGGCTTTCTTTCAAATGCCATCTTATAGTTCTTGACGTCGATTTTATCGGCAAGATACGCCGCGCTCATCTCCAGGCCAACATGGCCTTTTATTTTCCTCTTAAATTCTCCCTCGGTCATGCCCGCGCCTGTTTTTTCAAGCAAGGGCAACCGTCGTTCAATGGTATTATCCCATCGGCAAACATGCATTGTATTCAATTCCGAGAAATTGCCTTTGAATAGGCTAAGAGGATATAAATCCATCAAAAGACCCGGGTTGACTCCCCTGCCGACAACAGCCACATTATTCTTGATTGCGAGCTTGTCTAGATAGGCGGCTTTTGCCTTATCCACATGTTCTGGGTAGAATAATTCTTCAGCCGCGGTCACAACATTAATGCCCCGTTCAACGGCTGATTCTATTGCGGGCAGGATGGAGCCTAATTGGGAAGCGGTTGCAAGGACAAGAACATCCGCACGTCCATCCAATTCATCCGTGACCTTTATTCCCGTTCTTTTTAAGCCAAGCACGTCGCCCAGGTCTTTGCCGATTATTTCCGGGTTGATGTCGATTGCCTGAACGATCTGGATCTCTGTGTTTTTCAGCAGGAGTTTTGCCGTTTCCTTGCCTATTGGGCCTAGACCCTGAACGATTACTTTGATCATAATACACCTCCGTCTGTTCTTTGGATCGGCTTGATGCCGTTCTGAAAAGCCGAATGCCTGGCAACAGGCGGAAGCCCAAGGCCTCCGCCTGCTTTTGGGTCGTCTATTTCACATGCGAAAGGGCTTGCTGGACGATGTCCACGCCGACTTTCTCACTCCAGCGATCCAGCAACCGCTTCGTGACCGGC
>JAPLSS010000515.1 GCA_026398515.1 Candidatus Sumerlaeota bacterium
GAGCCGCCGGCGTCCTGAGGGCCGTGGCGCTAAGCGCTCCTGCTGGTAAGTTCAATCATGTATTCCAGAAGGCGGCGCCCGTGACGCCTGGGAGGGGTAGCTCCCGACCCCGCGGGAGGTTGAATATGAGTAGCCGTGGGCGGCAGCCTTGTCCATTACCCACATTTTCGAGAGTGTCGAGGTCGCCCCATCCAACATGGTTCACCCATGGTTTTCGCCCCGAAGGGGCCGACAGCGCGTAGCCGGGGGCGCAGGCGAAGCCAAGCCCCCGGTGGGCCGCCCTTCCTCCCCAAGCCCCGAAGGGGCGACAGGCGAGGAGAAGCCGCTATCTGGCGCCCCTTCGGGGCTTTCGGATATGGGGCGTAGTCCGGGGGCTTGGCTTCGCCTGCGCCCCCGGCTACGCGCTGTCGGCCCCTTCGGGGCGTTCACGAAGGCATAGCGACAGCGAACCATGGGTTCGCGCAATTGTGGGTAATGGACAGGGCGGCAGCCCACGGAACGAGCGCCCGAGGAACCACGACGCTGACGGAGTCGAACCACGCCGCGGAGCGCTTTGTTCGACCCCGTCAGGGTCGATTCTGTTTCGAGCCGTGGTTCCGTGGGCTGACGCCCACGGCTACTCATATTGTTCCCCATTGGGGAACACTCCGAATACGTGACCGTATTTCGCAATGAGCGTGTTGAGGTGGCGCGGGCGGTTGGCGGCTACTTCTTCTTCAGCCACGACATCATGCCGCGCATCTCGGCGCCGACCTTCTCGACGAGGTGCTCCGCGCCCCTCTTGCGCAGGGCGAGGAACGACGGGCGGCCGGCGACGTTTTCGAGAATCCACTCGCGGGCGAAACGACCGTCCTGGATCTCGGCCAGGATCTTCTTCATCTCCTTGCGCGTCTCGTCGGTGATGATGCGCGGGCCGCGCGTGTAATCGCCGTATTCGGCGGTGTTGCTGATGGAGTAGCGCATCAGCGACAGGCCGCCCTGGTAGATCAGGTCGATGATCAGTTTCAGCTCGTGCATGCACTCGAAGAAGGCGCTTTCGGGCTGGTAGCCGGCCTCGACGAGCGTCTCAAACGAAGCCTGAATGAGGGCCGTCAAGCCGCCGCACAGGATGACCTGCTCGCCAAAGAGGTCGGTCTCGGTCTCTTCCTTGAAGGTGGTTTCGAGGACGCCGGCGCGCGTGCCGCCGATGCCCTTGGCGTGGGCCAGGGCGCGCGGACGAGCCTTCTTCGAAGCATTTTGATAGATGGCGACCAGGCACGGCACTCCGCCGCCGCTTTCGAACACCGAGCGGACGAGGTGGCCCGGTCCCTTTGGCGCCACCATCCAGACGTCCACGTCCTTCGGCGGCTGGATGCACTGGTAGTGGATGTTGAAGCCGTGGGAGAAGACCAGCGCCTTGCCCTTTTTCAGGTGCGGGGCGATCTCGTTCTTGTAGACCATCGGCTGCAATTCGTCGGGCACGAGGACGTGGATGATGTCGGCCTGCTTGGCGGCGTCGGCGGCCGGAAGGGGCTTGAAGCCGTGCTGGACGGCCAGGTCGTAGTTCTCCGTGCCGGGCAGGTCGCTGACGAGGACCTCGACTCCGCTGTCGCGCAGGTTCTGCCCCTGGGCGTGGCCCTGGCTGCCGTAGCCGATGATGGCGATCTTCAAGCCTTTCAGGGCCTTCAAATCCGCGTCTTTGTCGTAGTAGAGCTTTGCCATGGCGATTGCTCCTTAGAGGATTATGCAGCCGCATCGCCGCGCCGAATCCGACCGGCGATGAAGAAGTCCGGAGAATAAGAAGGACCAAGGACGAACGAAAAACGTGCGGCGATCGTTCTTTCGTCCTTTGTCCTTCGTCCTTCGTCCTTATAGCTTCAGTGTTTCCGCCCCTCGAAACATGGCTACCCGCCCGGTGCGCGCGACCTCCAGGATGCCGAACGGGCGAAACATGTCGAGGATCGCGCTGATCTTGTTCTGATCGCCGACGACCTCGATGGTCATCTCCTCGTGGGAGACGTCGACCGTCTTCGCGCGGAAAATCTCGGTGATCTGGACGATCTCGCCGCGGGTCTTCTTGTCGGCCTTGACCTTGACCAGCACCAGCTCGCGGTCGACGTGGTCCTTGTGCGACAAATCGACCACGCGGATCACGTCGATCAGCTTGCGCAGCTGCTTGATGATCTGCTCGATGATCGAATCGTCGCCACGCGCCGTGATGGTCATGCGCGACACCGTCGGGTCCGCCGTTTCCCCGACCGTGAGACTGTCGATGTTGAAGCCGCGCGCGGAGAACATGCCGCTGATGCGCGCCAGGACCCCGGCGCGGTTCTCGACCAGGACGGAGATCACGTGCTCGTGTTCGCGTAAGCCGTTCTTTGATTGTAGGTCAGCCATTTTGGATCTCCTCCTTTCTCTGAGGCGGCGGGATTCTTGCTCCACATAAGCTCCGGAGTTCACGCCGCCAGCGCCGCAAGAATCCTGCCGCCGTGCGTCTTTCAGGCCAATCCATGCTGGGGGTCTTCGTCGCCGGTCATGATTTCCTTGAACGACTGGCCGGCGGGGATCATCGGCCAGACGTTCTCCTCTTGCTCGACGTGAAAATCCACGAAGACGCATTTCGGCGTCCGCAGCGCCGTCCGGATCGCCTCGTCGACGTCCTCGCGCTTGGTGACGCAGATGCCCAGCGTCCCATAGGCCTCGCACAACTTCACGAAATCGGGGACGTATTCAAAGCCTCCGTCCGGCAAGCGCCGGTGCAGGAACACGCCCGAGTAATTGCGCTTGTAGAAGTGCTGCTGCCACTGGCGCACCATGCCGAGGTACGAGTTGTTCAGGATCATCACCTTGACCGGCACGTTCTCAATGGACGCCGTGGCCATCTCCTGGATGTTCATCTGGATGCCGCCGTCGCCGGCGATGCACACGACCGTCTGGTCGGGATTGGCCAACTGGGCGCCGATGGCGGCCGGGAACCCGTAGCCCATCGTGCCGAGGCCGCCGCTGCTCAGGAACTGGCGCGGCCGCGTGTAATGGTAATAATGCGCCGACCACATCTGATTCTGTCCCACGTCGGCGACGATGATCGCCTCGCCCTTGGTCAGGTGATACAGGCGGTCGATGACGTATTGCGGATGCAGCTTCCCGTCGTTGGCGAAGCGCAGGGGCCGCGCGGCCTTGAGATCCAACACCTGCTTGACCCATTCCGGACGCTTCGCCGGCTTCAGGTGCTTCAGCAGTTCCCGAAGCACCGACCGGCAATCGCCCACCACGGGAATCGTCGCCTCGATGCTCTTCGAGATCGACGACGGGTCGATGTCGATGTGGATGACGCCCTCGCGGCGCGGCGCGAACCGGTCGAGCGCGCCGGTCACCCGGTCGTCGAACCGCGCGCCGACGGCGATGATCAGGTCCGTCTCGTGCATCGCGAAGTTGGCGTATTCCGTGCCGTGCATGCCGAGCATGTGCAGCGCCAGATCGTGTGTCTCAGGAAAGGCGCCCAGGCCGAGCAGCGTGGTGGTCACCGGGATGTCGCACCGTTCGGCCAGTTCAACCAGCTCCTTTTGGCATTCGGAGCTGACCGCGCCCTGGCCGACGTAGAGGACCGGCCGCTTGGCGCGTTGAATGGCGGCGGCGGCCTTTTTGATCTGGGCGATGTTGCCCTCGCGCACCGGCTTGTAACTGCGAATTTCCACCGTGTCGGGGTATTGGTAGCCGGGGAGCGCGGCCTTCTGCACGTCCTTCGGCAGGTCGACCACCACGGGCCCCGGGCGGCCGCTGCGCGCGATGTAGAACGCTTGCTTCAGCGTGACCGGCAAGTCTTCGATCCGCTTGACCAGGAAATTGTGCTTCGTCACCGGGCGGGTGATGCCCACCACGTCGGCCTCCTGGAAGGCGTCGTTGCCGATGGCCGCCGTGGCCACCTGGCCGGTGATGACGACGATGGGCGCGGAGTCCATGTGCGCCGTGGCCAGCGCCGTCACCGTGTTGGTGGCGCCGGGGCCGGAGGTCACGATGACCACGCCGACCTTGCCCGACGAACGCGCGTAGCCGTCGGCGGCGTGGCCGGCGCCCTGCTCGTGGCGCGTCAGGACAAAGCGAAACTTCTTCGTCTGATTCAGCTTGTCGAACACGTCGAGGATGGCGCCGCCGGGATAGCCGAACACGACCTCGACACCCTCGCGCTCCAGGGCGTCGACGACGATCTCGGCGCCTGTGTAAGATGGTTTTGCGGACGACTTGCCCATGTCGAGATCCTCCTTTCGCGAGGGTGGAATGGGGTTCGGCGGACGATCCAGGACCGCATGCGGCGAACCGTAAGGCATCGGACTATAGGGGCGGACCAAGGGGGGCGCAAGCGGAGAAATGGGGGAAAATAGGGAAAATCGGGGCATCCCGCCTTGCGGACCACTGCCAGCGGGCGAAGTCAGCGATGCGCTGAAGCGGGTCGGGATCGTGGCGCGGGCTTTCCAGAGTGCGCGTTGTTGGATCCGGATTCGTGGCCGCGCAGGCGGGAAAGCCCACGCCACGAACAACGCCCGCTCCATTTTCCTGCAATGACGCTTGCCGCGCGGCGGCGCGTGTGGCAGGTTGCCGCGTGCGCTTTTTGGTGGACTCCGACGGGCGCGTTGTGGTCTACGCCCCGCGAGACCTTGGACTGCTGTCGAACATGGGGTTGTCGTTCGCCATGAAGAAACGGATGTGCTTGGGTTGGGTGGCCGCGGTCGCGTCGAGCGTTCTGCTGACCGCCGGCGCGGGGTGGGCGCAGATTGCCGCCGCGCCGCAGAGCGTCTTCGCGCGCCGCGTGGCGGACCAGATGAGTCGCGCGCCGTTCTCCGAGGCGTATTGGGGCATCATGGTTCAGGATCTGGCCACCGGCGAGGAGATCTATTCGCACGACGCCGACAAGCTGTTCATGCCGGCGTCAAACCGCAAACTGTTCACCACGTCGCTGGCGCTCGACACGCTGGGGGCCGACTATTGCTTCCATACGCGGTTCGAGAAGAGCGGCGAAGTCGGCGCCGACGGCGCGCTCCGGGGCGATCTGATCGTGCGCGCGTCGGGCGATCCGACGATCTCAGGGCGCTTCCGGCCGGACCAGGACGCCATGGCGGTGTTCAGCGGATGGGCGAAGGCGGCCCGGGAGGCCGGCATTCGCCGCGTGACGGGCAGCCTGATCGTGGACACCTCGATGCTGTCCGACACGATGTCGCCGCGGGGCGAAGGGTGGTCGTGGGATTACGAATCGGACTACTATGCCGCGCCGGTGGGGGCGTTCTC
>JAPLSS010000707.1 GCA_026398515.1 Candidatus Sumerlaeota bacterium
AACGATGATCTGGACGAGCCACGTGCCATAGATCTCCTCGTCCCACACGAGTCTCCACGTCCCCGCGGATCTGCTATGGACATATGACCAGGCGTCGGATGGAGTGTGCGGCGTTCCGCTGTAGACGATCCGTGTCTGGGGGTTCAGGCATGGGAGCCACCGGCCATCCGCCCACTGGCTGGAAATCCAGGCATGATAGGCGCCGCTGAAGAACACGTCCAGCATGCCCGTGATGTCCGAGGAAGCGAAGGGGAACCAGAGCGTGCCATTGACGCCGCGCCTGACCCAATCGCCGAGGTAGAGGTCATACGCGAAGCCCAGAAACTGAGCCAGCGTGGCGCTACTGTCCGCATCCCAATCGAGAAGGATCTGTCCGCCGCCTTCGTCGCGCGCATCGATCAGGTTGGGCGTTCCGGCTGGCGGCGGCGCGCCGGTGATGGAGATGTCGTCGAAGCCAATGCTATCGTTGGCCCACCCGTAGTGATTGAATCGGATGCGGAATGAGGAGTTGTAGGAGAGGCCGCACGCGGCGACAGCCGCATCCAGATCCACCGTGCGTTGCTCGTACGTTTCGGTCAAGTCGCGCAACCCGAGGACTTCGTACCAGGTGGCGCCATCGGCGCTGACGGCGACGCCATCGAAGTCCGCTCCGCCAATGAAGGGCCGCGGGGGCGGCCCATCAGGGTCTTCGGCGTAGCTCCCCCTTATCCAAAATGTCAGAACGACATTCCGCCAGTTGGCCAAGTCGATGGCCAGCGTCAACTCGTTACGAGCACCCTGATACTCGGGCCACGTGCCCATGGTCAGGTGATACGCCCCCCCATGGGGCGAATAGCCAGACGTAACGGACGTCCCCCAGGCGTGGGTCCCCGTCCTCTCCCAATAGGGCGCGAGAGGTTCGCCGGCCTCGAAATCCTCTACAAGCGGCGCCTTGGCCACATTTCGCGCGTCCAGCCGCGCAGCGCGCGTCTCCGTCACGCCGCTGGTCTGATCGGCGAACACGATAGCGTCGTCGTAAGCGCCGACCGGCAGGGCCTCAACCGTGGGAGTCAGGCTGGCGTCCACGCTCACGGATGCGCCCGGGGCGAGCGCGCCTCCGGCGGACGAAAGAGTCAGCCAGTCGGGCGTCTTGGCGACGGCCCAATCCAGCGGCGCCGTCCCCTGATTCGTCAATGTATAGGGCTGGCGCCGCGGCGCGAACGGCCCGCCCACCGGGCCGGCGGCGTCGAATCGCGTGCGGGGAATTATGGCAAGGTCGTCACGGGGATTCCCCGTGATCTGGATGTCGTCCAACCCAAAGCCGACACGATAGTCCACAGGTCCTATGCCATAATGGTTAAACCGAATGCGAAACCGGGAGTTATACGACATGCCATGGGCGGCGATGGCCGCATCCAGGTCTACTGTACGGTGTTGATACGTCGTCGTCAGGTCGCGCAGTCCGAGGACTTCGTACCAGAAGGCCCCGTCGGCGCTGACGGCCACGCCATCGAAGTCCGCCCCGTTGGCGAAGGGAGATGGCGGCGGGCCATCACCCCTCTCATACGGCCATTCCCTGGCCCAGAAGGTCAGAGACACGTTCTCCCAGTTGGCCAGGTCGATAGTGAGCGTCAGTTCGTTGCGGGAATAGGTGTCGCCGTAGACCGAATCGTCCATGATCAGGTGATACTTCCCGCCATGGGGGCCATAGGAGGACGTCGTTTCCGTCCGCCAGTCCGAAGTTCCCGTGGCTTCCCAATAGGTCGCCAGAGTTCCGCTGTTCTCGAAATCCTCGGTGAACGGCATCGTCGCCACGCCCCAGACGCGTAGGCGCGCGGAACGCGTCCGCGCCGCACCGCTGGTCAGATTGGCAAATGTGACAAGGTTATCGTAAATAGCGGGGGCCAGCGTCTCGGCATCGGCGGTCAATCCGACGGCCACATCCGCCGATGCCCCGGCGCCCAAGCGCCCTCCCACCGGGGAGGCGCCCAGCCACGGCTCTTGGACGGCGGCTGTCCAGTCCAGCGGTGCTGTCCCGGTGTTCCGCAACGTGTAGATCTTCTGCAGGGGATTGAAAGGTCCACCTTGAGGGCCGACAAACGTCGGGTCGTCGACCGGCGTGACTACAAGGTCGTCGGGCGGCGCCGGCAGGTTGAATATGGCATTGCCAATCAGCCGGCTCTGATTGGCGTTCGATTCCCCATAGGTGTGCCCGATCACTATCACGTTGCCCAGGCCGATGGTCTTGTCGATGGCCACGGGATCGCCTGCCGCACTCTTGACCACCACGTTCCCATCGGGGCAGCGGAAACTATAGGTGACATATTCCCCCGTGTAATCTGCCACCCCTTGCGCGATGGGATCGGACGGATCGACGACGGAGACGGCTTGGCCGGTGATTTCCACGGCGCTTCCCAGGGCGGCCACCCCGGCCTTTTCGACGATCAGGGGCCTCCCCGGAGTATAGCATTCGATGATGACGCCGCCTTGGGCAACAAAATCCCGAAGCGTCCAGACCCACGCCTCTCCCACCTCCTTCATTTCGGCGTCCTCGGCGAATTCCTGTTCAGGGATCAACAAAACGTCTTGCCCGGGCAACGCGCTGGGCAGTTGCTGATAGTCGCTAAGGTTCGTCCGCACGTAGTCTGTGCTCACCGTATCGATGGCCAGAAACGTCTGATCCATCTGCCAGTTGACATACTGGCTGAAGCACAGGATGCTCTTTGTTGCGCCTGGGGCTTGACTGGCGCCAATGGCGCCGCACGCGCCCAGCATCAGAACGATTCCTACGGTCCGAAAAGCATGCGCACGGCCCCACACAGGCGACGGAGCGGACATGGCCCGACCTCCTTCTCGACTGGATGACCTGATCCTGCTCGGCGAGCCTCGATGACGGATGTTTAGCCCGGAATTTCCCATGTGCCCCAAGCCTCCGCGACGATCAATGAGGGGCAGATGTCAGTCCGTCGAGGCGAAGGCGAACGGGCCCTCAGTCACGCCGTCCCACGCCCTGAAGTTGAGGAAGAAAACGTAGGAGCCGCCGGGAGGCAACGTGAAGTCGGCCCAGCCGTCCAGGAAGCTGGCCTTTGCCCGGTCGTAGGCCAGGCCGCCGTAGTCGAGGAAGTGCCAAAGCGACTTGCCGCTCGGGCCGTCGGTTTGGATCCACCCCACGCCGTTCTGGTAAACGATGATCTGGACGAGCCACGTGCCATAGATCTCCTCGTCCCACACGAGTCTCCACGTCCCCGCGGATCTGCTATGGACATATGACCAGGCGTCGGATGGAGTGTGCGGCGTTCCG
>JAPLSS010000313.1 GCA_026398515.1 Candidatus Sumerlaeota bacterium
GGATACCCAGGAACCGTTTCAACGGTTTCTTTGGCCTTCTTCGAGAGTGGAGGTTGAAGAACGCTTGCTTTCTGGCTGTGTGCTCCTGGAAAGCTCGGGGAAACCGTTAAAACGGTTCCAGTTGAGATTCGCGGGTGGATCCCCTCGTTGAAACGAGGGGTTAATGAAAAGACGCTTCACAGGCGCGCGGTCGGAGCGCCAGGCGCTCTGCCAGGAACCGCCTGAAGGCGGGACTACGAACGATGAACTCGAAGCCCTGGCTGGTTGGCCTCTTGTTGGCGGGATTCGCCGTGGCGGCGCTGGGCAGGGGCGCAACGGCGTTTGCCGCGGAGGAGAAGGCGGGGGGCGAGGGCGAAGCCGCCGGACCGCCGGAATTGCCGAATTTGTTCGAGGTGGTCGAAAAGGCCCTGCCCGAGGATTCAAGAGCCCGCCATTTCCTGGAGAAGCATTTCCGCAACGGGATGGGGCCGGGCCAGAGCGGCTGGGAAAACGTGTTCTTCTCGTTTGTGGTGGTGGGTCTGACGTGGCTCGTGTTGGCCAAGGGGATGGCGCGGCGGCTGCGCGAGCCGGGGCGGTTTCAGGGCGCGATCGAGGCGCTGGGCGAGGGGATGTTGAAGTTCTTCGGCGATGTCATGGGCGAGCGCAACGCGCGGGATTTCGTGCCGTTGGTCGGCTCGCTGTTCTTCTTCATTCTTCTGAACAACTTGCTGGGCCTTGTGCCCTTGGCCAAGTCGTCGACCTCGACGTGGAAGACGACGTTCGCCCTGAGCATCCCGGTCTTCTGCATCGTGCAGTATGTCGGCGTCGCTCGGTGTGGGCTGTGGGGGCGGTTGTATCACCTGATGGGCTCGCCGAAGGATATCGTCGGGTGGGTGATGTCGCCGCTGATGTTCGTGCTGGAGGTCATCGGCGAGTTGGTCAGGCCGGTGTCGCTGGGCCTGCGTCTGTTCGGCAACATCATGGGCGAGGACATCCTGCTGGGGGCGTTTGCGGGAATGGGCGTCATGCTGCTGGGCGCGCTGGGCTTGCCAAAAACGCCGGTTGGTTTGCCGCTCCAGTTCCCGTTTCTGTTCCTGGCGTTGCTGACGAGCGTGGTGCAGGCGCTGGTCTTCTCGCTGCTGGCGGCGATCTACATTCTGCTGGCGTTGCCGCATGAGGAGCACGGGCACGAGGAGCATGGGGCGCACGAAGGCCACAAAGAGAGAGAAGGGCGAGACGGCTGAGAAGAGCGGGAGACGCGGGCGGGGTCCGCTTCGTCCACCCCCCCCCGTCCACCTCGTCCACCCCGTCTGACGAGCGAAAAAGACAGCGAAAGACAAACGTGAGCGCGAGTGAGGTCGCGCCGAGAACCCATACACCACACGGAGGAATCGGAGGATGGATATCAACATTCTACACCTGGCGTATCCGCTCGGGCTGGGCATCGCCGTCATCGGGTCGGGCTTCGGCCTGGGCAAGGCGGTCAGCGCGGCGATGGAGGCGATCGGGCGCCAGCCGGAGGCCGCGGGGCGCATCCAGACGGCGATGATCATCGGCTGCGCGTTCATCGAAGCGTTGACGATCTACGCGCTGATCTCGGTGTTCCTGGTTTCCGGATTCGGCTGGAAGCCGGCGGCGGAGGCCGCGGGCGCGAAGCCGGCGGCGGAACAGACGCAGACGAAAGGCGCGGGTGGCGGCGCACCCACACAAAACCTATAGGATTTATGGGACCTATAGCCGTTAGAGGTTCAGCGGTGGCGCGGAAGCGAGCATGGCCATGATGGAAACGATTGCGGTGATGCTATCCCAGGCGTTGGCCTTCCTGTGTTTCTACTGGATTTTGAAGAAGTACGCCTGGGGGCCGATCGTGCGCCTCATCGACGATCGCAACGAGAAGATCGAAGAGGGATTCCGCCGCGCCGAGGCCGCCGAAAAACAGGCCGGCGAACTGCGAGCGGAATACGAGGCGCACATGCGCCGAATCGAGGACGAGGCGCGCGAGAAGATTCAGGCCGCGGTCAACGAAGGCCGCCGGGTGGCCGGGGAAATCAACGACAACGCGCGCGCCGAGGCCCGCCGCATTGAGGAGAAGGCGCGTCAGATCGCCGAATTGGAGTTCGCCAAAGCGCGCATCGCGTTGAAGGACGAGATCGTGCGCCTGACGCTGGAGGCCTCGGAGAAACTCCTGCGCGAGCGGTTGTCCGACGCGAGCCACCGGCGGTTGGTCGAGGACTTTGTCGAGGAAATGAGCCGGCAGCCATGAGGAAAAGCGGCGCGAGATACCACCGGCAGGCGGCGTTCAATTACGCCGAGGCGCTGTTTCGCCTGGCCAAGCGGCGCGGGATGGATCTCGCGGCGTTGGTGGAGCAGGCCGGCGTGCTGCGGCAGGCGGTTTCGCGGGAAGGCTCGAAACTGCGCCGCTTCCTGGACGGGCCGCAGATCCCCACGCAGGCCAAGCTGCACCTGGTCCGCCGGGCGCTTCATGGCCGGGTCGAGGAGTTGTTCGTCAATCTGTTCTCGATGTTGGTGGAGCGCGACCGCACGGTCCTCAGCGACGACATCCTGGAGATCTTCTCCGACATGGTGGCCTCGGACCAGGGAATCCACTACGGGCAGGTCGCCACGGCGGTGGAGTTGGACGAGCCGCAGAAGGGCCGCCTTCGGACGGTGCTGGAGCGCTTTACGCGTTCGCGCCTGCGCATCGCGTGGATGGTGGCCCCGGAGGTCCTCGGCGGCGTGGTGTTTCAATATAAGGACATTCTGGTCGATTTCAGCGTGCACGGACGGTTGGAGGCGCTGCGGCATCGGCTGCAGGCGGTGAAGGTGGTGTGAAAAGGGTTCGGAGTGCGGAGTGCGGAGTTCAGAGTTCGGAGTGCGGAACTCCGGGGACTCAAAGGACATCAAGGACGCAAAGGACGTCAAGGATCTAAAGGGCGGAACCGACCTGTGGTATGTCCATTCGGTCCATTCCGTCCATCAGGTCCTTGAAAGCCGGCTTTCGCAGCTTCATGCAAGCGATGGGAGCGACCTGACATGGCGTTAAGACCCGAAGAAATCACCTCGATCATCGAGCAGGAGCTGGAAAGCTACTCCAGCAAGCTGGAGGTCGAGAGCGTCGGCACGATCCTGCGGATCGGCGACTCGATCGCCACCATCTACGGCCTGCACGAGGCGATGATGGGCGAGCTGATCGAGTTCCCCGGCGGCGTCATCGGCATGGTGTTGAACCTCGAGGAGCACACCATCGGCGTGGCGCTGCTGGGCTCGGACGTCGGGATCAAAGAAGGCGACACGGTCAAACGCACCGGGCAGATCGCCTCGATCCCCGTGGGCCAGGGCTTGGTCGGGCGCGTGATCGATTCAGTGGGCCGGCCGATCGACGGCAAGGGGCCGATCCCCTCGGCGAAGCGCCGGCCGCTGGAGGCTGTAGCGCCGAACGTCGTCAGCCGCCAGCCGGTGCGCGAGCCGCTGATGACGGGGCTGAAGGCCATCGACTCGATGACCCCCATCGGGCGCGGGCAGCGCGAACTGATCATCGGCGACCGCCAGACGGGCAAGACGGCCATCGCCATCGACACGATCCTGAATCAGAAGGGCGGCAACGTGACCTGCATCTACGTCGCCATCGGCCAGAAAGCCTCGAGCGTGGTGGGCGTGGTCCGGAAGCTCGAAGAGGCCGGCGCGATGGAATACACGACGGTCATCAGCGCTCCGGCGGATGCGGCCGCGCCGCTCCAATACATCGCGCCCTACGCGGGGTGCACGATCGGCGAGGAGATCCGCGACAACGGCGGACACGCGCTGTGCATCTACGACGACCTGTCGAAACAGGCCGCCGCGTATCGGCAATTGTCGCTGCTGCTGCGCCGCCCGCCGGGCCGCGAGGCGTATCCGGGCGACATCTTCTACACGCACAGCCGCCTGCTGGAGCGCGCCTCGAAGCTGGACGACGCGCATGGCGGGGGGTCGCTGACCGCGCTGCCGATCATCGAAACGCAGGCGGGCGACGTGTCGGCGTACATCCCCACGAACGTCATTTCGATCACCGACGGGCAAATTTTTCTGGAAAGCGATCTTTTCTACAAAGGCATCCGGCCGGCGCTCAATA
>JAPLSS010000554.1 GCA_026398515.1 Candidatus Sumerlaeota bacterium
ACTGGCGCATTCCTGGTTCAATCGATTCCGCAAACTCCTTCCGAGATATGAGAAGACCGACCTCTCATACAACGCATTGAGCGCCCTGGCGGCGGCTATGATTGTCTTGAACAAGGTCATGGTTATTTATAGATAAGCTCTTAGTCTTTCGTCCTTTGTCCTTCATCCTTAGTCCTTCCCCAAAGGGGGTTCATCCGTGCCAAGGATTCGTCAAAGCTTCGTAGATGGCGTTGAAGTCTGGATCCTCGAGGCCGAGGGCGCGATGGAGGCCGCCGTGGCGCCGGCGTTTGGAGGCCAGTGCTCAAGCCTGCGCCTGTTTCACGAAGGGGGCGCGATGGAGTTGCTGCACGACGCCAATGTCTTCAGCGGACGGCGCATGGGCGGGCGCAACCCGATCCTCTTCCCCGCCACCGGGCGGCTGTTCCTCGATGGCGAGCTGGGGCGCTACCGCCACAAGGGCCAGATCTACGCGATGGACATCCACGGCTTCGCCAAGGACATGGCGTGGAAGGTCGCCGGCGCCGAAGCCGACACGCGGTCGGCGCGGCTGACCATCGAACTGGAGTCCTCGGCCGAAACGCGCGCGGCGTACCCCTATGACTTCCTCGTGAGCCTGACGTATGAGTTGGCGGGACAGAGACTGCGATTGGACGCGGAGATCGAAAACCGCTCGCCGGAGCCGATGCCGTTCTCGTTCGGCTATCATCCCTACTTCCGCGCGCCGATCGACCCGTCGCGTTCGTCGCGCGAAGCCTGCCAGGTGGTCGTGCCCGGCGGCCGGTATTGGGAGATGCGCGACGGCCAACCGTCGGGACGCCTTCTGCCCCTTCCGCCGGAGTTGGATTTCCGCGCGGGGGTCCGCCTGCCGGACCAGCATCTGGAATGGGTGATCGGCGGCCTGGACCCGGCGCCGGCCGGCAAACCCGCGCGCACGGACGTGGTCGACCGCGATTCGGGGGTCATCGTCGGCATGGAGTTCGATCCGGCTCGGTTGGAGACGGTGGTCGTGTACTCGCCGTCGGGCGCCCCCTACGTCTGCCCGGAGCCGCGCACCGGCCTGCCCGGCGCGCTTTCCGACGGCGCGCCGGCCCCGCCAACCGGACAGGTTCTCCCTCCCGGCCAACGGACGCTCATCCGCACGGCGATCGTCGCGGAATCGGTGTGAAAATGATTGCCGATGGCCGATTGAGCGACGGAGAAGGCGTTTGTAGTTTCTCGTCGCTCGTTGCGGGCGCCGGAGGCGCGAGGGGCCTCACCCGCGCAACGGCTACGGATTCTTCACATCCAGGCACATCATCTTTTGCTGATCGCGGATGACCAGATGGCCATTGGACAGGGCCATCGGCCCCCAGGCCTTCTTGCTCAAGCCGAGATTCGCCACGGCCAGTTCCTTATAGCCTTCGGGGCTGGGCTCGACCAGGCGCAACGAGCCGCTGTCGCCTTCCTGGTTGATGATCAGGCCGCCCGCCGAGAACAGATTGCCGCGCTCAAACATATTATTGCCCGTGCGCCACTTCAACTGGCCGTCCAATGTCAGGCACTCCATGCCCTCTTTGGTCTCGTTGCTGTTGCTATTGGCATAGAGAAAGCCGCCGATCAGGAGCGGCTGGTGGATCTGCGAGTTCAACTCGTTGTTCTTCCACAACTCCGTCACTGCAAACTGCTCGCCCTGCTTCTTGACCTGGATCATCGCGGCGCCGGCATTGTAGCCGCCGGTGAAAAGGAACCGGCCTTCGCCCACGGGGACGGCCGCGGCGATCGGGATCTGGCACTGGAAGCCGCCATAGTTCCACAGCGCGTTGCCGGTGTTGGCGTCGATGCCGGAGACTGAGCCGCCGCCGCCCCCGCCGGCCGCGCTGCCTTCGCCACCCGCGTCGGCCGCGCCGCCCCGGCCGCCACCGCTCCTTCTCCCGCCACCCTTGCCCGCCATGGTCATGATGAACTGGTCGACCCCGTCGATCGTCACGCCGCGCGGGGACACGTAGCTCTCGCCGCCGGGGAGCGCGGGCGACTGCCACGCCGCCTGGCCCGTCGCCTTGTCCAGCGCGACGACGCCGGCCTTCGCGCCTTGGGTCGCCACGACCATCCAGTTCTTGTAAGGCGTGGGCGACTGGCTGATGGCCCATTTCGACTCCTTGCTCTCGAATGCCTGGAGCAGGTTGACGCGCCAGACCAAGGCGTGGGACTTGCGGTTCACGCAATACATGTCGCCCCCTGGACCGACGGCATAGACGTTCTCCACGTCAATCGTCGGAACGGCGCGCGAGCCGGGATTCGTGTAATCCGCCGGCGCGTCCTGCGGCAGACTCCACAGCTCCTTGCCCGATGCCAGGTCGACGCACCGCAGCACGTCCTGCTTCTCTTCCACGCGATCGAGCACATAGACCTCTCCGCCGCTGATGGCCGCCCCGCCATACCCGGGACCCAGCGGGAAAGTCCACAAGACCTTGGGGCCGCTCGGCGGCCAGGTTTTCGCAATCTCCTCCGTCGACACGCCGTCGCGATTCGGCCCCAGGAACTGCGGCCAATCCGCCGCCGGGAGGCCGGACAACAGGAGTCCGACAAACGCCATGAGACACATCCGTCGCTTCACTCTTCCACTCCTTGCACCGAGATTTCGCGAATCGTTATCACAACCGCTACGCCGTTTCAGCAAGAATTGTGCGGAATAGGCCGCCCTTGCCGGGGCCGGCTTCAGCGCTTCTGTCTAGCCCGGCAGGCCGGCCCTACATGAAAGCGCTCTTGGCCCGGCTCTTGCATCACGCTCGAATCGGAAACGACGAATCATCGCATTCCATCCGGAGAAACCTGATATGGCTTCCATCACGCTCAAAGGCAACCCCATCCACACCAACGGCGAACTGCCCAAGGTCGGCCAGAAACCGCCGGATTTTCTGCTGGCGGCCAACGACCTGTCGGAGGTCTCCCTGGGCGCCTACAAGGGCAAGAAGAAAATCCTGAGCGTCTTTCCCAGCCTCGACACGCCGGTATGCGCGCTTTCGGTCCGGCGATTCAACCAGGAAGCGGCCAAGCTCGACGGCGTCGTCGTGTTGAACATCTCCGCCGACCTGCCGTTCGCCCAGAAGCGCTTCTGCGCCGCCGAAGGGATCGAGAACGCGCCGGCCCTGTCGTGCTTTCGCGCCTCGTTCGCGAAGGACTATGGCCTGCAAATCGTCGACGGCCCGCTCCGGGGGCTGTGTTCGCGCGCCGTCCTGGTTCTCGACCGCGACAATACCGTCGTTTACGTCGAGCAGGTTCCGGAAATCGCCCAAGAGCCCGACTACGCGAAAGCGCTGGCGGCGGCGAAGAAGTAGCGCCGGCGCCACTGTACGGCCAGTGTCGGACTGCCTTTTCAGTTGCAAAATCACACAACCGCATGCCATTATCGTTCGAGAGGAGGCGCCGCAATGCTTTCCAAGACCGGAACTCACGCCGTTCGCGCCATGGCCGCCTTGGCCCAGTTGCCCGAAGGCGAATATATCGGAGCGGCTGAGATCGCCCAGCTCATTGGCGCGCCTCGCAACTACCTGGGGAAGCTTCTCCAAACATTGGCCCGCGCGGGGTTGGTCGATTCGCAGCGCGGTTTGGGCGGGGGGTTCCGTCTGGCAAGGGATCCCAAGGACATCACGCTCCTGGACGTGATCGACCCCATCGAACACGTAGACCGTTGGTCTGGCTGTATTTTCGGAAATGAAGTGTGTTCCGACAGCGCGCCCTGCGCTCTGCATCAGCGGTTCGGCGCCGTGCGCGAGAGGTATCTTCAGTTCCTAAGCGAAACCACCTTGGCGGAATTGGCGGGCGGCAAGGAGGCGGCCATTCCGTTGTGACATGGTTCTTGCTTGAAATAGGACATGAACATGTGATTCTTAGAATAAGGAAAGGACCCGCCCATGAACGCCACCGACATCCTCCAAAACGAACACCGCGTCATCGAACAGGTGTTGGACTGCCTGGAGACGATCGCTGAACGCGCTCAACAAACCGGATCGCTCGACAAGGACGATGCCCGAAGCGCCGTCGAGTTCTTCCGCGGCTTCGCCGACCGTTGCCATCACGGCAAGGAAGAGGCCCACTTGTTCCCGATGATGGAATCCCGGGGGTTCCCGCGCGAGGCCGGACCCGTCGGCGTCATGCTCTATGAACACGACCTCGGGCGCGTCCGCGTGCGCGGCATGGACCAGGCCATCGACCGCGCCGCCGCGGGCGACGCGCAAGCGTTGCGCGACTTCGTCGAGAACGCGCAGGGCTACATCGCCCTCTTGCGCCAGCACATCCAGAAGGAGGACAGCTGCCTGTTCCCGATGGCCAATTCGCGCATGAATGCCCAGGACCAGCAGCAGTTGCTCAGGGAGTTCGAGAAGGTCGAACGCGAGGAAATCGGCGTCGGCGTCCACGAGAGATTCCACGCCATCGCCGATCAGCTGGCGGCGAAATACGGCCCGGCAAAGGCGCGCCAATCGCAAGCCGCCGCTGCGCCGCTGGACTGCGGACTTGGGTCGCTGCGATAGGCGGCTTTGGGCGGGAGGGGGCGGTGCGATGGCTTTGCCCGCGGTAGAATCCGCAAGCGGAGCGCCTGGACAAGATGGCCTGTCCCACGGTTCACTCTCCCAACCGACGGCCTCCGCCGCGCAGAAGCGCTAATGGTAGAGCTCCTGTTCCTTCGCCTCCATCTCGTAAGGCAGCAGCGACGGATAGACCATAATGCCGCCCGCGCCGGCCGAGCCTTGCAGCTCCAACGGCAGCAGCCGCCGGCGGTCGTAGTCATCCGCCGCCTCGCGCCGCTCGGCCAGGAGGCGATTCTCCCGCAGGGCCGCCTGGACCTCGTCGTAGGGCCGACCCGTGAGCGGAAGACGCTGGGGGACGCGCTCGGCCCCCTGGATTAGCGTGAATTCCACCTCCCGCTGATCGGGCGGGTTAAAGGCGACCCCGTCGTCGGCCAGTTCGCCATTGCCGGGATCGCCGTCGAACCAGGCCGCCGGCCAGCGCAACCCGCGTCCGTTCCACAGCGCCGGAATGGCATACAGGTCGCTCTTGCCGAGGACGATGCGCTGCTTCTTGGCCGCTTCCAGCGCCTTCTCGCTCGCCTTGGCGCCGTATTTGGTGTCGCTCAGTTCCTGGGAGGCCTTCTCCAGCAGCGCCTCGCGTTGGGCGGGATTCTCGACCTCCGAGGCCTTGACGTACGCGTCGCGCGCTTCCTTCTGGCGCAAGGCGCCGCGGACGGCGGCCGAATCCGCACCGGCTTGCTTGTAATAGGAAAGGGCCTGTTTGTAGTCGCCGCTGCGCTCGGCCTCGCCCGCCAGCCAGGCGGCCAGTTCCTTCGCTTGCGGGCCGTCGGGGTCCTTCCGAATCCAGTCGGCGGCGGCGGCGCGCAGGGCCGCGTTCTCCGGCCCGCCGCCGAAGGCGACCTTGATCGCGCGGATGACGCCGTTCACCAGAAGCGCGGCGTCGACGTAATCGAGGAATCCGTGTTCCTCGTAATCGCCGTCCATCGCCTTGCGCAGGCGTTCCTCGGCGGGCGAATAGCCGAGCCAAATATAGCGCCACGTGTCGCGCTGGCCCTGGGCCTTGGCCCGTTCGTAGGCCGCTTGGGGATTGGCTTCCGGGCTGGAGCGCTCGTTGCGCGCGTGGAGCGCCATGTTCGAATCGTCCGCCGCCTCCGCAAGCGACTCGCGCAACTTCTCCGCTCCCGCGCGGTTCTTCTTCCACTGGGCCGCCACTGACTGCAAGTGCACGGCCTCGTCGCGAAACGGGCTGGCCGGATGCGCGGCGGCGAACGCCTTGGATTTGTCGGCCAGTGTCGCCGCGTCGCCGACGGCCAGCGCCTCCAGCATCTCCCGCAACTCCTTGGCTTCCTTGGGGTCGGCGTTCGCTTCGCCCGGTCCCTGGCCGTCCATCGTTTTCGCCAGTTCGCGCCGGACCTGCGATTGCTCGTGGGACGCCTTCAGCGTGGCGTCGCCGGCGTCGGCGCCGAGTTTCGACGCCTTCTCGGCGTAGAACAGGGCGTCGTCGGGGCGGCGCGCCTCGCGATGCAGGTCCGCCAGCCGCAGCAGGTCCTCCGCCGACTGCGCCAGGTATCTCCGGTCCAGGTTCTGGGCGTTGGCCCGCGCTTCGGCGCTCATCTCCGTCGACGGGCGCCAGCACAGCGCCAGATCGAACGCCCATTTGTAGAGGACGTTGAAATTGCCGGTGAACAGGCTCGTCGCGGATTGCGCGAAGTAGTTGAACACCCCCGCCGCCCGGTTCCACTGGCGTTTCCATTCCAGCCGGTCCGCCTGGAGCAACGGATCGTCGCGCCGCATGCGTGCGTATAGCGCGCGAACCTCAGGGTCGGCGGCGGCGGCGACGCTTTCCATTTGCGCCAGGCGTTCGGCGCGCGTCGGGGCCAGGCCGGCGGCCAGCGCGGCCAGCGAGTCGCTCAAGCGGAATCCGCCGAGCTCCGCGGCGTGCGCGTCCTCGTATTGGCGCGTCTGGACGGCGAGCGTTTGCAGGGCTTTGACATCGCCGAGAAAAACCGCCGCCGCCGCCCGGCGCACCGCGGCCTCCAGGAATGCCTCCTTGGGCGGCGGGGCGGCGGCCGGAATCGGCGCCTCATACGCGGCGAACAAACTTCGGGGAAGAACGATGACGCCCAAAGCGGCAATCGAAAAGACCAGCAAACTACATCTCATACGCCTTGAACCTTCTTCGCGGAACTCCAAGACATCATTCTCTCCCGCCCGCGGCAAGCGGCTCAAGGAAAACGTGGCGCCGCTAAAACAACCCCTTCACCTTCCCCGTCTCCACATCCACGTCGATGCGGCGAAAGGCCGGGTCGCTGGCCGTGCCGGGCATGAGGCTGATGTCGCCGGCCACCGGGACGATCAACCGCGCGCCGCGATAGACCAGCACGTCGCGCACGGGGAGATGCCAATCGCGCGGGCAGCCCTTGAGCGCCGGATCGTGCGACAGGCTCAGGTGCGTCTTGGCCGTGCAGATGCCGTAGCGGTTGAGGGTTTCGTCGGCCTGGAGCTCTTTGATCTTCGCCTCGGCGATGGCGGCGTAAGTCACCCCGTCGGCCCCGTAGACCTCGGTAGCGATGCGGGCGATCTTGTCCTTGATCGGCAAGTCGTCTTCATACAGGAGGCGGAATTGCGGCCGCTTGTTCGCCTCGCAGACCTCGGCGACCGCCTCGGCCAGTTCCATCGCGCCCTCGCCGCCCATCTCCCAGTGTTTCGACACGGCGACCGGAACGCCCTCGGCCGCGGCGGCGCGGCGGATCAGCGCGACTTCCTCGTCCGAATCCGTGTGGAAATGGTTGATGCAGACGATCGGCGCAACGTGGCTTTTCTTCACCGTCTCGACGTGGTGCATCAGGTTCGCCAGGCCTTTCTCGACGAGCGCCGGGTTGGGCTCCGTATAGGCGCGATCGAGCGGCGTCCCGGGCGTGACCTTCGGCCCCCCGCCGTGCATCTTCAGCGCCCTCACGGTGGCCACGATCACCGCGCACGCCGGAGTCAGGCCGCTCAGCCGGCACTTCAGGTTCCAGAATTTCTCGAAGCCGATGTCGGCGCCGAAACCGCTCTCGGTTATATGGTAATCGGAAAGTTTTAGGCCCAGCCGGTCGGCGATGACCGACGACTGGCCGATGGAGATGTTGGCGAACGGGCCGCCGTGCACCAGCACCGGCTGGCCCTCGATGGTCTGCATCAGGTTGGGGTTGATGGCGCGATAGATCAGCGCCGTCATCGCCCCGTCGACTTCCAGGTCGGACGTGGTCACGGGCTTGCCCGACTTGTCGAACGCCACCACGATCTGGCCCATGCGTTCGCGCAGGTCTTTGAGATTGGAGGCCACCACCAGGATCGACATGACCTCGGAGGACACGGTGATCTGGAAGCCGGAGCGCAGCATGAAGCCGTCCATCTTGCCGCCGATGCCGATGACGATTTCGCGCAGCGCCTGGGCGCAGAAGTCGATGGTCCAGCCCATGGCGGGATTGCGCGGGTCGATGTTGAGGCGCTTCAGTTTCTTCCTGGCCAGCGTGTCGTCGCCGTAGTTGAACTCGTGCTGCAGGCGGCTGGTGGCGGCGACCATGGCCAGGTTGTGCGCGTTGTTCAGCGCGTCGATGTCGCCGGTCAGCCCCAGGCTGAAATCCGAGAGCGGGATGCACTGACTCAACCCGCCGCCGGCGGCCGATCCCTTGATATTGAAGGTCGGGCCGCTGGAGGGCTGGCGGATGGCGGCGGAGACGCGCTTGCCGATGCGTCCCAGCCCCTGGACCAGCCCCATCGTAGTCGTCGATTTGCCTTCGCCGAGCGGGGTGGGGGTGATGGCCGTCATGTCGATGTAGTAGCCGTTAGGCCGGTCGCGCAGGCGCTCCAGGATGCGGAGGAAGTCCAGTTTGGCCACGTAGTGCCCATAGGGGAGGAGTTCCATCTTTTCCACCCCCATTTCCTCGCCGAGTTGATAAACGGTCTTCATATTCGCCTCGGCTGCGGCGGCGATTTGCCAGTCGGGCGTCCGGCGCGGGTCCAACTTGGCGCCGCCGATATTCGCGGTCTTCGTCACGGTTCGGGTCCTTTTCCGAGAGGTCAGGATTCGGCGTTCGGCGGATAAACCGATTCGAACGCGCGTTTCAGAGAAGCAATGCAATTCGGAATGCCTTGAAATTCAAGCTCAAACCACGCGGCGGGGATTCCATGGAAAGGAGAAGGCGCTTTTCGCGGCGCAGGCTTTCCCGCCTGCGTCGCGGCGAACGAGCGTGGACGCAAAGCGCAGGCTGGAAAGCCTGCGCCACACGACGCCTACGCCACGGGACGCAGATCCGGCTGGCGCTGGATTGTCCCGCCGCGGCGAATGAAGCGATGGACCGCGCCGCCGAGGGCCTCGACCGCGCCGTCGGGTTGAACGCGAAGCCCTGTCGCGGCCGGAAGGCCATAGCCGACGGCGCCGTCGTCCTGCAACCGCAGGAGCGCGCGCAGCTCCTCCCAATCGTCGCCCTCGCCGTGCATGTCGCAGAAGATCGGGGCCAGGCCGAGGCAATCGAACTCCTCGGCCGTCGAGTCGTCTTCGGGGTCAGCCCAGCGGACCCATTTGCGCGCGAGCATGATGCTCCCCGCCGACAGGCCGAAGAAGGGCGTCCCGTCGCGATGCAGATGGCGCAGCGGCGAAACGAGGCGCGTTTCGTGGAGCCGGCGCATTCCCTCCTCGACGTCCCCGCCGCTGACGAAGATGAGATCCGAAGACCGAAGGATGCGCTCCGCCTTGGAGCGATTGGCCACGGGCGCCAGTCGCACATCGCGCGCCCCCGCGCGGAGCAACAGGCCGGCCATGCGTTCGAAGAAACCGGGGTCGTCGCCGGTGGCCGCGCCGACGTAAGCGATCGAGGGCGCGTCGTGGCCCGCGTCGCGGTAGATGGCGGCCAGAAGCGCGTCCAGCGTTGCGCGTCCGCGCGCGCCGCCGCCGGCGAGGAGGTGGATGGGTTTGAGAGATGGTGTATCCAAGGCGTACATTGCTCCGCGGTAGCGCGTGTATGGAGTCCCGGC